>NZ_JIAK01000012.1 GCF_000620765.1 Desulfovermiculus halophilus DSM 18834 | reverse complement strand
TCGCCGAAGCAATCTCCAGCGCATCACCGTCCCGGACAAAACCAGGAGATTGCTTCGCTGTGCTCGCAATGACGGTCTATTCTTAGGTTTTCCAACTCCCCTGAATGCTTACGTATTAGCTAACCGCTCCGGGTCTACGAAAATAAAATCCTTCAAGGCCTGGTTTTCAAACATTTACATGGGCGCAGGGAATTTATGACAAGAAGGGAAGACAAATCCGGCAATTCCTCAATTAAGCGTTACCACATTGTAGTAACTTTTGACATTGACGAAAAAGAAAAAGAGTTATCACTACAACGTAAGTTCGCAACCTAATTGCTTGGCCTCAGCTAACTTCCTTTTTCGGTGTGATAGATACGCTTCTTTCTTTCGCCTGTGACGATACTTGAGAATCTCTATTGCCTCCGCATGATCAAGTGATCGGCGGGGTAATACTGTTGCCACAAGATACTTCGCTTCAGCGAGACTCAAGTCTGGAGTTTTTTTTAAAGCGTTGCCGCAACCGGAACAGGAATTGCTGTGCGAGCATCACGTAGATCATATGCCTGTGCCAGGCTGGCCAGGAACGGTGCTCGTAGGCATCCATCCCGAGATGGCTTTTGCCTTCCTCAAAGCATTGTTCGATGGGCCAGCGCATGGCGGACGCTTTGCAGAGCTTTTCAAACGGCGTATCTGCCGGAGCGTTGGAGATTGCATACCGGATCTGTCCATCGAAATGCTTCCTGATAAAGAGCCACACCGGCTCATTTTTAGGGAAGCCGTTTCGTGAGGAATACACCCTCATGCAGGCTACGTGGGCGAGAAGAGGGCCTTTGGTTCCCTCGCCCAGATTGACGGTTTGCCAGGAGATATCCTCGCTCTTGGCGATATCGCAAACCCTGCGAAGATCTCCGGACAGGACCCGCTGTTTTGTAGGGGGCTTACCCTTGCCCTGGTAGGCTGGAACCCCTACTTCGGGCTTGTCCAGGAAGACTCTTTCACTGCCTTTAACGTCAGCGAAATACCAGAGTCCTTCAGGCAATGAGCTGAGAAAATTATCATCAGAGCCGAAAGCCGAGTCACAGCCGATCCAAGAGGCAGGGAATATGTCCTTGACCCGGTGGATCAGCTGCAGGGCGATCTCTGGCTTGGTCTGGAATTCCACATCTTCGGGGACGAGGTTCTTAGCCCGCAGTTCCTTGTACTCTTCGTTGAACCATTGCCTGGGCATGTAAAGCTGACAGTCGATAAGGCAATGTCCGTGTTCACTGGTATAGCCGGCGAACACCCCGGATTGGCAGTTCTCCGTCTTTCCCAGGCGGCCGCAGTATTGTCTGGCCACGCCCACGGAATGGGTTCCTTTCTTTTGGAACTCGGAAGCATCGACTGTGATCATTGCTCCGGGAGAAGAAAGATACTTGGCCATGTTTTCCTGATGGGTCCTGAGCATGGCCTCGTGGTCCCATGGGGCAACTTTCATGAAGCGCTGCAGGGAGCGCACGGCGGGCTTTTCGATGTATTCCAGCGCGATAGGCTCCGCGGACTTGGCCTTCGTGTCGCCGAGCAGGCCAAATATATAGCCAAGCCCCAGGCGCTCCTGCTCACTTCGACCAAAACAGTGCCTGAACTCTTGATGAAAGGAGACCAGTTCGTCCGCGATCGTCTGAATGTCCTCCTGCTCAAGATCCAGTTCGGCAAAGTCCAGCGAGGGATTCCAATTCCCGGACTGCAGGGCCATACTGAGCTCCTCCACCTTTTTGGGAAGTGATGTGACATGCAAGGTGGAGGAGCATCCCAGGATGTCCCACAGGCCAGATTCGAGAACGTAGACATACACGTCCTTGGTCCGGCCGTGATAGAGGTAGCCTTTGCCCCGTTTGGTATACCCTTGGGTCGAGCCCAAAAATCGCCAGTTAGCAGCCTTGTATACGGTTCCTCGAAAGTAGCGGGGATCCACGAAGGTCTCCACAAGCCACAGGTCCTCCTGGAAGCGCTGCTTCCAGTCGTGTCTGAGGCGCCGCAGGTTCCTGGCCAGGACACAGGAGGCTAGGTTCTTCACCTGCACCCAGGGGAAGATGACAAAGCGGCTGTTCGCGGCCAAGCGGCCCAGGAAGCGCTTGCGTTGCTGAGGATCCCAGCCGATGAACTGGTCCCGCACACCGAGCTGACGCGCAGGCGCGCTCCAGGAAAGGGCAGCCACTGGTTCTTCCTGGACAAAGGCCATGTATTTAAGGCGCCGGCCCAGGAGCTTCCTGCATCCCAGGTAGTGATGGGCATGGACCAGCTGATCCCACAAAGGCTCCCACTCGGAGCCGGTAACAAGCTGGAGGTCCAAGGAATGCCCCTTGTTCAAAGAGCTGGCTGTGGTTATGGTGTGCATGGAAACTCCGGACCGTTTCAGGGGGATGCTCCTCCACCTGAGTCCTAAAAAGAGCATCCTAACCTGGGTCCGGAGTTTTTGTTTACCCCTCTAGGTTACGTTGTAGTGTTAACAACCGACACTCTATTCCGTGACTTTTTTATGTCTCAATCCAGCCATCTCAACTTAGCGGCCCAGGTGTTGGGCGTTACGGTGCACGCCTCGCCCAGCGAGATAAAGTATGCCTATTACCGCATGATGTGCCTGCATCATCCGGACAAACACCAGGGCGATCCCCAGGCCGGGCAGCGCACAGCCCTGATCAACGAGGCCCGGAACGTCCTTTTGGGCCGCACCTTGGACCCTACCCTGCTTCGGGACAGGGAGCTGGTATCTGAAGTCCTGGAGCGCCCTGCCAGCAACGACAGCGAGGAGGAAACCATCCTCAGCTACAACGAGTGGCTCAAGGCCCAGTTCTTCAATCTCCAGGAAGGCTCGATCTGGCCCTGATTTCACGCAATCCAATGCCTCCGGATGTTGCGCAGGCTGAGCAGGAACAGCCCGGCGCAAAAAGCGGCCAGGATGACAAGATCAAGCGCAAAGGGCAGCATATGCGCGCCGTGGACCGCACCGTGCAGGACATCCGCCCCATAGGTCAGGGGCAGGACGAAGGATACGGGTTTTAAAAAAACGGGCAGTTGCTGAACAGGGAAAAACAGACCGCAGAAAAAGATCATCGGAAAACGAAAGAAGTTGGAAAAGGTCTGGGCCTCGAACACCTCGCTCACGGCCACGGCGATGAAGAGAGCCAAAAAGGTCGAGGTCACGGCAATCAGCACCACCGCCGGGATAAAGGCCATCCAGGAGATCTGGGACAGATCCATCAGAAAGGCGGCCATGATCACCGGGACAAAGGCGTTGGCAATGCCGAATAATATGGCTCCGCTGGTTTTGGCCAGCATTAAAACCTCCAGAGGGACCGGGGCCAGCAGGAGCCTTTCAAAAGAACGCTGCTTCTTCTCAAAGGTCACGGTCACCGCCAGCAGAGAGGTTGAACCAAAAAGAATGGACAGGGCTACCACAGCCGGGAGCAGCTCGGGTATGCTGCCCAAGCCACTGCCGGTCTTGATGAAAAACATGGCGGTCCAGGCCAGGGGAAAGATGAGCCCCCAGCTCACATTCGGCGGCTTGAGATAATAGGTGCGCATGTCCTTGAATAAAATATTGACAAAGGCAATCCACATCTTCATTGTCCGCCGCCTCCTTTTTCCTTCTCACTGCGCATGGCGTCTGCTTCTATACCGGTGATGCGCACGAACACATCCTCCAGAGACGGCCTGATCTTCCGGGCTTCGGAAACCTCCACCCCCTGCTCCTCCAGAAAATGGACCAATGCCCCGGCCTTTATCGGCTGATCCGCTTCCACCTGCAGGGTAGCCTTGCTGGGAGTAAAAAATTGGAGATGAGAAAAATCGCGGCGCAACTCATCCACTACGCCGTATATATCCTGGTCGCAGGAGATCTGGATCACGTGTTTGGTCTGCAGCGGCTGGAGCAGATTGTCCACACTGTCGATCTGGACAATGCGTCCGTTCACAATGAAGGCGATGCGGTCGCAGAGGCGCTCGGCCTCCTCGATGTAATGGGTGGTGAGAAATATCGTGGTCCCGGATTCGTTCAGGTCGGCCACCAGCTGGCGCAGCTGCCGGGCACTGGCCACATCGATTCCTGTGGTCGGCTCGTCCAGAAACAGGATCTGGGGCAGATGAACGATCCCGGCCGCAATGGTCAGCTTGCGCTTCATGCCCTTGGAGTAGCCCCAGAATCTGCGGCCGGCGGCCTGGCTGAGTCCGAAGTCCTCCAGGAGCTTTCTGGCCCTGGTTTGCCGTTCATCCTTGCCCAGTCCGTACAGGGCGGCACAGAAGCACAGATTGTCGAACCCGGTCAGCTCGGGATACAGATTGCTCTCATCCGGAACCACGCCGATGAGATGCTGGGCCGATCTGGGGCGTTTCGTGCAGTCCAGCCCCCCGATGCTCATGGTCCCGGAATCCGGACGGGCCAGGCCGGTGAGCATATTGATGGTCGTGGTCTTGCCCGCCCCGTTGGGCCCCAGGAAGCCGAACAGCTCGCCTTGCTTGACGGTAAATGAAACGTCAGAAACTGCTTGGACATCATCAAAGCGTTTGGCCAAAGTCTCTACAGCAATAATATCAGTCATGATCTTAAGCCGTTGTCTCCATTACACCATGCCTATACCGACAGTCTCTCCCACTTCAGAATTTGGGCCACGATCATGCCGGCAATAAAGCCAGCGGCCAGGTTGGAAGCCAGGGTAATGCCCAGGATGAGGGTGGCCACGAAAAAGTCCTTGCGGCTGTCCAGATCCATGACCGTCAGGGTCAGCTGAGAGCCGGCAAAGACGAGCAAAACACCCAGGATAGCCATTGGGAGCAGATGAAGGACGTTTATGACCTTGCTGCCCAGAGCAAGGGCCAGGATGAGAAAGATCAGCCCAATAATCAGGTTGGAGCCGGCTGTTCGGGCCCCAAAGCGGTAATGGGCGGCAAGCCCTCCAGCCCCGTGGCATAAAGGCATTCCTCCCAGAAAAAAGCTGAAAAAATTGGCCAGAGCCATGCTGATGCAGGCAGCCCTATTGGTCACCTTGTTCGATCGGTCTGCAAAATACTGTTTGGATAGGTCAGTGTAGGCCAAGACGGCATTTCCAAGAGTCATGGGCAGCTGAGGTAGGACCAGGGCAAACAGGGCAAAGGTGAAATCAGCATTTCCCGGAAAGCCCAAGGGGAGGATTTCCGGGAGATTGAAGCCAAGGTCCTGGCCCTGCAAGTCGATCCGGGCTCCCAGAGCCAAACCCAAGGCCAGTCCGCCCAGAACCACGAACAGCCCGGCCGGGAATCTCTTGTTGTCCAGCAAGAGGAGGGTAACGAGAGCTGCGCCAACTCCTATAACCAGACTGATGGATACCGGACCCAAGGCTTGGAAGGCTAAATACGGTTCCACTGCATCCTGGAGGGCTTGAAACTTGGATGTCCCAATTATGAACTTGACCCCTTCAGAAATGAGAAGAGTCCCTGTAGCTAGCTGGACTCCCCGGATAACGGATTTTGGGGTGATCCTGCGGATGACGTCGATGGCTCCGGTCGCCCCGATAATCAAAAGGAAGATTCCCATGAGCAGGGTTGAGGCCAGGATTTGATCAGCAGTCAAGGCCGTGGCAATGGCATAGGCTCCAATGACTTTCATGGGCTGGACCGGAACCGTCACCCCGAAGTACACGCCGGACAGGATATAAAAGACCCCGATACTGAAGAACAGCCCCAGGGGGTTCAGACCATTGACCAGAACCATGGCGATGGCGATGGGCAGCAGGGTGCCCAGATCCCCCAAGGACCCGGCCAGCTCAAGCCGATTGAAGCGAAATCGGTTTTCCATCTATAGCTCCAGGCAGTGCATTGCTTGAACCTGTATCCAATTTAGTATATATTTAAATACTATATACGATGAAAAGTTCTGTCAAGCCGGTGCTCCCCCGCCACTTTTGGACATTATCATATTGAAGCAAAGCCGAGGGTTGAAGATTGACAAGGAGTACAATGTTATTTAGCATTTGCGAAAACTCTAAATCAAAAGGAGGTTTATATGAGCTGCAAAGAACACTGCCAGTATCCGCACAAGCTAAAGGACAAGCCAGAGAACTGCACTCCGGAGCAGATCCGGGAGTGCCATGGAGATCAGGCCGGGCATCCCTGCGCCCAGACCGATCAAGGTGGGCAGAAAGACTCTGAGTAACGGTGAGCCAGAGATCACAGGGCGAGCATGCTCGCCCTGTGGTTGATGCGCCTGCATAAAGGCAGAATTGCAGGTGCAGATGACAGACGACAGAGGACAGAAGAATCAATGGATGAGAAGCTTAAATTTAGCTCTCTTGAAGTAAACGTTCAGGGGGACTCTTCCATCGAGACACTGAAGGCCTGCTTTGAGCTTCCGTGTTAGTGGTGTGCCCAGCCTTGAAGCTTCGGGCTGCATCAACTCCCGATCCGTTGGGGCTGGTCACCGCCACGATGCAAGTTTGCCCTAAGCGGGCGAATAATTATTCGCCCCTACGACCTTAACGTCAGCTTGGGGTCGATTTTCACCTCCGGGTTGCCAGAGTTTCCAGAGGGCTTGTAGGGGCGAAAAATCTTTCGCCCTCTTTGGAAATTCTGATCTCTTTCCTCTGATTGGGCACCTCTTGAATATAAATCGCCTTTTTGCAGTCTCGTCTTGGCACGTCTTGTTTTTAAAGCTCTAGATAAGGCAATCGTATGCTGTACTTTGCTTCACTCTGGGTCGCGGTGCTGGCCATCTCCTTTGTCCTGACCATGGTCGGTCTGGGCGGAGGTCTTCTTTTTTCCCCTCTGTTTCTCATGCTCGGGATGACCAAGGCTGCGGCCGCATCCACCTCCCTCTTTCTCAACCTGGTGGCCGCTTCATCCGCAGCCGTGACCTACGGTAAGAAGAAGATGGTTGACTATCCCCTCTCAGTCCCCTTGATCATCTCTTCCTCCCTGGCTGCTCCCCTTGGCTCGTATGTGAACGGGCTGGTGGATGTCCAGTTCTTTTCAATTCTTATGGCGGTGATACTCATCCTGGCCGCCGTGCGTATGGCCTTTGTGCCCAAAAAGGACACCTCGGACCGGGAGCAGTCGGCCAAAGTCAAGGTCATCGGCGGACTGTGTATCGGCCTGGCCATTGGTTTTCTGGGCGGGCTCCTGGGCATCGGGGGAGGGGTATTCGTGGTTCCTTTACTTATGTACATTCTGCACGTTCCAGCCAGGACAGCGGCGGCATCGTCAACCTTTATCGTCTGCTTTTCCTCCCTGACCGGATTTTTGGGCTATATGTCCATGCACAGCATCAACTGGGCCTTTGTCCTGCCCGCGGCCCTGTTCTCCTTTGCCGGAGGCCAGGCCGGGGCCAGGTTCATGTCCGCCCGGCTACAGGGCAGGACCATTGCTTATATTTTTTCCGGCGTATTGATTATATTCAGTTTCCGTCTGTTGTATCAATCCTTTGCCTGAATGCGAAGCAACCAACACCAAGCCCCTTGGGGCAGGACATAGAATGAAATGGTTCTTCGACGTAGCCTGTGGATTTTTGGAGTTTGCCCTCTCTTCTGTGTGCCCACTTTCGGCCCTACGAGCATTCCGATAAACCGTATGTGAGAATTGACTACGTGCTGGCGTAACGGCAGTAGGGGCGAATAATCATTCGCCCTCTTGTGGCTTGTGGCCAATCACGCACAGACGCGTGACTGATCGATATCCAGAAAAAACATTTGCAAACATATAACAGGAAGACACTATGACCAATCCGGAAAAAGTGGCTCGAATCTGCAAGGCTTTGTCGGTCCCCAGCCGGGTCAAGATTCTGGAAATCCTGAAGGTATCCACTCTGTGCGTCAATGCCTTGGCCCAGGAGTTGGGGCTGACAGCCGCCGCAGTCTCCCAGCACTTGCGCATCCTGCGGGATGCGGACCTGATCCGTCCGGAAAAGCGGGGATACTATGTGCACTACGTAGTGAACTGGGACGTACTCGACCAGTGGCGGCGATTGGTCGAGGCACTTCTCACCCCGCCTCTGGATCGGTTGGTTCTTGAGGATCAAAGCCAGCTGGACGAATCTTCAGAAGCAACAAAATGAACGCCATGAAAGGCCGTTTCTTTCTCAAGCCACCGTACGGGCCTTTTGGTTGTGCGGGAGATACAAAAAAACCCGGAACGGCTGGAGTACCGTTCCGGGTCGATTACTTCCAATGACCTCTACAGCTACTATTTCCCAGCCATCATGGCCTGTATATCTTCTTGGACCCCGCCAATGGGCTTGATGTCAAACTTGTCCACCAGGACCTGGGCAACATTGGGGGATAAAAAGCCTGGCAGAGTCGGTCCCAAGCGGATCCCCTGCACCCCCAGGCTGAGCAGGGCCAAAAGCACGGCCACTGCCTTTTGCTCATACCAGGCGATGTCATAGGAGATGGGCAGATCGTTGATGTTGTCCAGGCCAAAGGCTTCTTTCAGCTTTAAAGCAATCACGGCCAGGGAGTAGGAATCGTTGCACTGTCCGGCGTCCAGAATGCGGGGAATGCCGCCGATATCGCCCAGATCCAGCTTGTTGTACCTGTACTTGGCGCATCCGGCGGTTAAAATAACCGTATCCTGGGGCAGATTCTCGGCCACCTCTGTGAAGTAGCTGCGGGATTTCTGCCGTCCATCGCATCCAGCCATGACCACGAACCGCTTGATGGCTCCGGACTTGACCGCCTCCACCACCTTGTCGGCTAAAGCCAGGACCTGGTTGTGGGCAAAGCCGCCCATGATCTTTCCGGACTCGATCTCTTCCGGGGCCTTGCACTTCTTGGCCATTTCGATAACTGGAGTGAAATCCTTGCTTCCTCCGGCCGGCCTGTCTTCAATGTGTCCGGCCCCGGGGTAGTTGACCACACCGGTGGTGAACAAGCGATCCAGATAGGTGTTGTCCTTCTTGATCGGGATCAGACAATTGGTGGTCAAAATAATGGGCCCGTTGAAGGACTCGAACTCCTTGTTCTGATGCCACCAGGAACCGCCGTAGTTGCCCACAAAGTGATCATACTTCTTAAACGCCGGGTAGCAATTGGCCGGGAGCATCTCCCCGTGGGTGTAGACATCCACGCCGGTTCCTTCGGTCTGCTTCAAGAGCTCTTCCATGTCCTTTAAGTCGTGACCACTGATCAGGATGCCCGGATTATTGCGCACCCCGATGTTCACTTCCGTGATTTCCGGTTGCCCGTAGGCCGAAGTATTGGCCTCATCCAAAAGGGCCATGGTCTGCACCGCCATGTCCCCTGCTTTCATGACCATATCCACCATGTCGTCCACTGAGAGGTCCTTGGTGGTCGAGGCCAGGGCCTGCATAAGAAATCCGTATATCTCATCTTTTTCCTTGCCCAGCACTGCGGCATGGTCTGCATAGGCGGCGATGCCCTTGCCGCCGATGATCAAGAGTTCGCGCAGGGAACGGACGTCCTCGTTCTCCGTGGCCGTGATCCGGACTTCATCGGACAGGGCCTTGGCCTTGATCTCCTCTGCATTGTCAGAGGACCAGGTGGCGCAGTCCGGGAGCGAAGCCGGAATATCCCCGCCCAGTTTGGCCTTGACCGATTCCCGGACCTTCAGGGCTTCCTTTATCCGCTCGATGATCACATCGTCGCTCCAGGCCACATTGGTAATGGTAGTGAACAGGGCCTTGCAGATAAAATTTCCCGCCTCCCGGTCCACTGTGCCCTTTTCCTGCAGCTTTTCGCCAAAGACAGAGATCCCCTTGCAGACATAAATGAGCAGGTCCTGCAGATCGGCGGTCTCTTCCGGCTTGCCGCACACGCCCTTGACTGTACACGCCTGATTCTTGGCCGTTTCCTGACATTGAAAACAAAACATGGTCCAACTCCTTGGTTTCGGTTGAAGCATTTCTTTCGTTGCGTGGTGAATTGCACCCTATGGACATTTCTTGCTAAAGTATTTGATCCAGATCAAATACGTATGAAACTCTATACCGTATGCATACACTGCATCATCAGATACTGTCCAGACACCTGGAGGAGAAGGATATGTCCAACCACGACCCCCACCAGCCCATCGTGTTGGGTGATGAGCCCGAGGGAATCAGACGGGATCTGCAGCAACACTCCAAAACGAATTTTATGCGTTGTCTGCAGTGCCGGGCCTGTTCCAGCGGCTGCCCGGTCTATTTCGCCATGGATCTGGGTCCGAACCGTATTATCCGTCTCCTGCAGCTGGGCCAGTTTGAGCAGGCCATGCAGAATTCCACCATCTGGATTTGTGTAGGATGCGATACCTGCTCCAGCAATTGTCCAATGGCCATCGATATTCCCGCGGTTATGGACGTTCTCCGTCAGTACGCCCTGGATATGAATGCAAGCATCCCTACTCCGGATATAATCGGCCTGCACAATGAGATCCTCGCATCAATTGAGCGTTACGGACGGACACACAAATTGGAGATAATGCTTCGATATAAGGTCAAAAACAAGCCATGGTTTGAAGATATGGATATAGGTATCAAGATGCTCTCCAAGCGGAAACTCCATCTCTTTCCGTCCAAAGTGAAAACAACTGAAGACATCCGGGAAATATTCCGGACCGCAAAACCCATCTCCTGGCCATCGGAGAAAAGACATGAGCACATCTAAACAGGAAATGGCCTTTTTCCCCGGATGTTCTTTGGCTACATCCGCTCGGGAAAACTACGATTCCCTTCAGGCCTTCTGTCGGTACCTGGGCTATGAGCTCAAGGAAGTGGAGGATTGGAACTGCTGCGGAACATCTTCGGCCCATGCGGTGAACTCAGAGCTTGCTTTCGACTTGGCCTGCCGGGATCTGGCCTTGATGCACAGATTCGATCAGGTCCTGGTTGCCTGCCCCAGCTGCTACAAGCGGTTGCAGCACACGTTTCATCTCTTGACCACCAACAGCCAATTGCGCACCATATTTGAAAAAAAGTGGAAAACCACGTTCAATCCCCATCTGCGTCTTTTGCCCTTTCTACGGTTTTTGGCCCAGCAGGACCTGACGTCCCATTACGGCCATGCCTTCCATTCCCTGCAGGGATTGCGGGTAGTTTCCTACTACGGCTGTATGCTCAGTTATCCGCCGAACATGAACAAGGACCCTCAGCTCTATGGAATAATGGAGAAAATTATGAAAGAGCTGGGGGCTGAGCCGATCATGTGGTCCCATTCCTTGAAATGCTGCGGAACATTTCTTTCCGTGGCCCGACCCGATATCGCCACCCCGCTGGTCAACGACATTTTTTCCGCAGCGATCAAGGTCGGCGCACAATGTCTGGTCACCGCCTGCTCCATGTGCCATCTGAACCTGGAGGTCCGGTGCACCATACGGCCTGCTCTGCCTGTTTTTCATTTCTCCGAGCTTTTGGCTTTGGCTCTAGGTTCAGGCCCGGAAAAAGACTGGTTCAATCGCCATCTCTATGATCCCAGGCCATTATTAAGGAGTATTGGATTTTATGCATAAATATTTCAGCATATTATATTAATAATCAACAACCTGTGGAAAAAGGTGACCAGAGCTGTTCGTTTTCTGTTCTTCTGCTCCAGACCGCACGGTCAGTGTTCCTTGTGTTCCCGGGCTGTGCAGGCCTGTGTTCATTGCATATTCAGCAATACCAAATAGATATTATAGATATGAACATAGAAACAGCCCCAATGATGTACGACAAATCTCAGATAGATATAATTGAAGAAAAGAAGACGCCAGAAGATGCTTCATCTGGAAGCAATCCGGAACCAGCCCAAGCATCAGGAATAACCAAGAAAGGCAGTCAGCGAAGAGAGGAGTGAGGGCAGAAACGGCACGGCAGAGTTCACAAACACAGAAAGTGGAATTGCATACATAAGAGTTTGCCGTCTCTTCTGTGTGCCGTGAGCGGCAGGCCCGCACATTTTCTTGGTCCCGCCAAAAGGGGGAAACCCGGCACTCACGTGTACGATAAGCTTTGATCACACAGAAAGCAGTGACCTGCACGTGAGTAGCCGGGAGGGGGCAGGCATCCCCCTTTGGCGGGACTTAGAAAATACCGGGCCGAAAGTGGGCACACAGAAGAGATGGCAAACTCCAAAAATCCACAGGCTACGTCGAAGAAACTCAATTTTTATTGAGATTGCTTCGGTGAAGACATCAGGCAATGACCTGTTCTGCCCAGAATGTTCTCGATTTTCTGGAGAGATACAAAAGGAGGTGGGCTATTTTGCCCGGGAGTGGACGAATCGCTGCAGACGATCCATAGCCTTTTCCAGCTGCTCCTCGTCCACAGTGCCGGCGATGCGGACGCACCCCTCTCCGGATGGGCCGAAGGCCGCTCCAGGAATGACCAGCACCCGTTCCTCCTCCAGCAAGGACTGCGCAAAACGGGTGCTGTCCAGGTCAACGCCGCTGATCTCCGGAAAAAGGTAAAAGGAACCGGCCGGACGGTGACAACGGATTCCGGACATCTGATCCAGCCGCTTCCAGAGGAGCCCCACGCGGCGCTGAAATGATTCACTCATAGCAATAAACGGGCTTTGATCCATGCGCAGGGCGGCCAGGGCGGCTCGCTGCCCTGGAGAATTCACACAGGTTGTGGCGTAATTGACCACCTTGATCACATCGGGCATGAGCCAATCCGGACCAAAGGCATACCCTACCCGCCATCCGGTCATGGCAAAGGTCTTGGAACACGATTTTATAACCACAGTCTGCTCGGCCATACCCGGCCGAGTAACGATGGATTCAAACCTTCCCTCGAAAACCATGCGGTCGTAAACCTCGTCGGAGAGGACAATGAGCTCCCTGTCCCTGGCGATCCGGGCGATTTGATCCAAGGTCTCGCTGTCCAGCACGTTGCCTGTAGGGTTGTTCGGGGAGTTGAGCAGGAGGACCTTGCTTTTGTCCGTTATTCGCTGTGCGAGGTCCTCGGGACGAAGGGTGAACCCGGTCTGGAAATGCGTGGGCACGGGGATGACTTTCCCTCCGGCCATAATCACATGGGCGTTGTAGGATGGAAAATACGGTTCAGGGATAAGGACCTCGTCTCCCGGCTCCAGCACTGTCTGCAGGGTGGCGCTCAAGGCCCCCATGCCCCCCGGGGTGACCACTATCCTGGACGCAGGAATGGAGAGACCGGTTTCCTCGGACAGCTGTGAGGAGAGAAAATCCAGGAGCTCGAGGTCACCCTGGGCCGGGGCGTAGTGCGTGTAGCCGTTGCGCACGTCCTGCATGGCCTGGGTGATGACCTGATCAGGCGTGTCAAAATCGGGTTCGCCGATCCCCAAGCTGATGCAGTCGTCCATCCCTGCGGCTCGCTGGCTCATTTCCCGGATAACGCTGAATTGCAAGCTTTTGATCCGGGAACAAATCTTGGATTCCATTGTGGAGTAAAGATGGAGCATTCTCTGTTCCTTTGGTTTGAAAAACCGTTATTAGTTAATAGTTGTGAGAATCCAAATCGAAATCGGGATCGCTATCGAAATCGAAAGAATATGTCATTCGGTGCAGCAGGAACCCTCAGTTTATGGATATCGATCCCGATATCGATTACGAACCCGAAGAAAGGAAATCACAACAATGGGTAACCACTTTCAATCGGTATCGAAATCGTTTGTATGCTTCGTCAGCGCAAGCGTGCCTGCGCCGTGGCAGGCATGTGGGTTGGTTTGATCTATATGTATCCCAGCATCTTGGGAACAAACAGGATGACACCCGGCCAATAGGTGGCCAGGAGCAAAACTGCCACTTCCAGGGCTAAGAAGGGCAGAACGGAGCGGATGATGGTCGACAGCTGCAGTCCGGTGACTCCGGAGACCACGAACAGGCAGACTCCCAACGGGGGAGTCAAAAGTCCGACGGCTATGTTCAGGACCATGACCAGGCCGAAGTGAAGTGGATCAATGCCCACGGTTTCGGCCACTGAAAGCAGGGTGGGAGCCAGAATAATGATGGCTGCCCCGCCTTCCAGAAATGTACCGATAAAGATCAGGAAGATATTGATGAACAGCAGAATGAGATAGGGATTTTCCGTAATGGCCAGCATGCCCTCTGCGATCCGGGTCGGGATCTGTTCCGCGGATAAGACCCAAGAGAAGATGTTGGCCATACCGATGATGAGCAAAAGGACTGCGGTGGTTACTCCGCTGTGGACCAGGATATCCTTCAGCTCTTTGAGATCCAGCTCCCTGTAGATGCACAACCCCAGGAAGAAGGCATAAAAAACAGCCACAGCGGCGGCTTCGGTTGGGGTGAAGACACCGCCCAGGATCCCGCCCAAAATGATCAGGGGAGCAAACAGTGCAGGCAAGGCGGCTGCAAATGAACGCCAAAAGATTCGCCCGGTAAAGGGAAAAACCTCCCGGGGGTATTGGTAGCGCACAGCCATGAACAGGCTTAAGGCCATCATGGACAATCCGAGGAGGATACCGGGGACGATGCCGGCTGCAAACAGGCCTCCGATAGACAGCCCGGTGGTCACCCCCATTAGAACCATGAGTATGGACGGGGGGATGATCGGTCCCATAGTCGAGGAGGCTGCGGTCACAGCTGCGCTAAAGCCCGGAGGAAAACCCTTGCGAACCATCCCCGGGACGAGAATGGTGCCCATGGCCGCAGCGTCGGCCACTGCCGAGCCGCTGATTCCGCCGAAGAACATGGAGGCCACCACATTGGTATGGGCCAATCCGCCGGGAATCCTTCCGACCAGGACATTGGCGAAGTCGATGAGCCGCTTGGTGGTTCCGCCCCGGTTCATGATCTCCCCGGGCAGGACGAAAAAGGGCACGGCCATGAGCGGGAAGGAGTCGATGCCGGTGAACATGCGCTGAGCCAGGATGACCAGGGGCACATTGTTCATCCATACCAGGGCGGCCAAAGAGGTCAGGCCAAGACAGAAGGCAATGGGAAACCCCAGTACCAGGGTCAAAAGGAAAACTGAGGCCAAAAGTAGGGTCATAGTATTCTAGGGATTGGGGCTGTCCTCAGTTCCAAGGGCTGGAGTGGCGATGTTGGCGTTTGATCCGGCCGAAGTCGGAAATCTGTCATGCAGCATGTCGGCGGCAATATCAACAATCATCATCACGCTGCCGACAGGCAGCGCCAGATATGGGATGAGCATGGGAATTTCCATGGCTGGAGAGCGCTGATGCATGTTCAGGGTGGCCAGGTTGATACCTTGTTGGGTCAAGACCGCCAGAAAAAGGATCATCCCCAGTTGGACCAGCGGGACGATGAATCGGTCGTAGCCCCGGCCCGGTATTTTTTCCACCAGGATGCGCACGCCGATGTGCCGTCCCCAGCGAAGAGCCACAACACTGCCAAGCATGGCCATCCAGACCATCATATACCTGGCGCATTCCTCGCTCCAGGGGAAAGGAATGTAGATCACAAAACGAAACACGACCTGCAAGAGAATGATCATGCTCATCAAGGTCCCGAGGAGGCAGAGAAAGATGGAACAAAGCCAGACCTGGGCATTGGCCGCCTTGTTTATCCAGTAGGAGAGAAAATGCATGGTGGTCGATAACAGCGAGAGTTCGTTTTTGGTTCTTCAACCTAGCCTATGGATTCTTGGAGTTTGCCGTCTCTTCTGTGTGTCCATTTTCGGCCCGGTATTTTCTAAGGCCCGCCAAAGGGGGATCCCTGCCCCCTCCCGGCTACTTACGTGCAAGTTCACTGCTTTCTGTTTGACTAAAGCTTGTCGTACACGTGAGTGCCGGGTGGAGGGACCAAGAAAATGTGCGGGCCTGCCGCTCAAGGCACACTAGAAGAGACGGCAAACTCTTATGCATACAGTTCTGCTTTCTGTGTCGAAGAGCCTTATTTTTGTATGGCCTCATATTTTTCATTGGCCATCTCGATCCGCTCCTGCACGATCTCTTCAGCTCGCCCGCCTACTGTATCTTCAGCCTTTTTGGCTCCCTTCAAGGCCTTGTCCACCCACTCGCTTCCGATTTCCGAGGAAATGAACTCCAGTCCGGCAGGCTGGGCCAGATCCCTGAACTTGTGCAGTTCTTCTGAAGTGGGAGTCTATATTTCCATCCCCTGGTCCTTTAGCTTGGCCAGGCCCTCCCTGTTTGCTTCCTGACTAAACCCGTTGTGGCTGGCAGCTAAAACTTGAGCAGCTTCGCGGACGATTTTTTGATGCTTTGGGGAGAGATTTTCAAAAAACCGGTTGTTGATAAACACAAAAAGAGGATTGTAGAGATGACCGTCCCGGATCATGTAGTCCTGGACCTCATAAAACTTCATATCGTGGATTAAAACCACCGGGCATTCCATGGCATCCACCACGCCTTGCTGCAAGGCCATGTACAGTTCACTGAACGGGATTGGGGTCGGATCGGCGCCCAGGGCCTCGGTTATGGCCATGTGGGCCGGGTTCTGCATGGTCCGCACTTTAAGCCCGTCCATATCGGCCGGGACGTTGATCGGACGGACGTTGTTGGTGAAATGGCGGTACCCGTTTTCCGTGATATCCAGGATGCGCACTCCGGTTTTTTGCAAAAACTCTTGCTTGAATTCCGCAGCCACAGGCCCATGGAAAAATTCCCAGGCAGCCGGGGCACTGCTGAACAGATAGGGAATGTCAAAAAGCATAACCGGCTTGAAGAATCCAGGGACAGGCCCGGAGGTCAAGGTACCCATCTGGATTGTCCCCATCCGGATACCTTCCAGGGCTTCCCGTTCATCACCCAGCTTGGAGGCATGGTAGGCCTGGACTTCAATGGCTCCCTGGGTCTTGGTTTCTACGATATGTTCAAAGATGGCTACTGCTTTGACTGTTCGATTGTCCGGTTCGTCCGGACCGGCATTGGCCAGCTTGATCACGGTTTTGGCCCCGGCCGGCTGAACCGCGAAAAGGGCTGTGAGGACTATGAAAAGAAAAAGGTATTTCTTGGGCATGGGAGATCTCCTTAGCTAACAGTTGCTGATGAACCCGGATTGGGCGGAAATTGCGGAATTTGACTCGAAGAACACAGATCTGTCAAGAAATACTGTTTCCAAGTCCCAGGCATGACCAGGGCTAGCTTTGTTTCCTGCGCTTATAGGGAATTCCCAGCTTATCCATCCTCTGGCGCAGGGTGTTGGGATGTAGGTCCAGGAGCTCGGCCGCTCCGCCCGGTCCGCTGATTTTCCCCCGACTTCGGTTCAGGGCCCGGCGGATATGTTCTGCGCATACCGCGTCCAGGGTGGGAAAGGGGGCTGATTCATCTTCTAAGGAAGCAGTATGCTTTGTTCGGGTGCTGGCAATACTTGTGATCAGTGAATCGATGTCCAGCTCACTGTTGGTGGATTGGATCAGGGCCCGCTCTATGAAGTTTTCCAGCTCGCGCACGTTTCCCGGCCAGGTGTGGGCCATAAGCTTGTCCAGGGCATCCGGGGGGAGTTTGGGGCGATTGGCAAGCTTGAGGTCCGCTGCCTTGCGGTGCAAGAAATGGTGGACCAGGGCCGGGATATCCTCCTTGCGTTGACGCAAAGGGGGGACCATAACCGGGAAGACGTTCAGCCTGTACCAGAGATCCTCCCGGAAGTCGCCGGCTCGGACCATAGCCGCCAAATCCCTGTTGGTGGCGGCAATGATCCGGATATCCAAAGGAATGCTTTGGCTTCCTCCCACTCGTTCTATTTGTTTGTGCTGCAGGACATGGAGGAGCTTGACCTGGGACTGGAAGGGAAGCTCGCCGATTTCATCCAGGAAGACGGTTCCGCCCTGTCCGCGCTCAAAGCGCCCCCGTTTCTGTTTTTCCGCCCCGGTAAACGCCCCCTTCTCATGTCCGAAGAGCTCGCTTTCCAGCAAAGCATCCGGAATGGCACCGCAGTTGACGGTTATCATCGGGCCCTGGGAACGGTTGGAGAGCTTGTGAATTGTATCGGCTATGATCCCCTTGCCGCTCCCGGTTTCCCCCAGAAGCAAAACTGGATTGTCCAGGGAGGCAACCTGCTGGACCTGCTGCATGACCCCTTTGAGCCCAAAGTCCGCCCCAATGACCTCTTCCCCTTCCCTGGCCCGGATTTGCTGCTGAAAGTACCTGCTTTCGTCGGCCAAGAGTTCGTTGAGACGGACGACCTCCATGTGCTTCAGGGCGTTGGCCAGGGCGATGGCCAGGGGTTCCCGTAGCTGGACGAAAAGACGGGCGTGGTCCTCGGTGAATCGATTGATGCCCAGACTTTTGACAGCCACCTCCCCAATATAGCTCTGTTCCAGGGACAGACGCATGATCATGGCTGAAAAGTCGAGGCTCATCTCCAATTGGTTGAGGATGTTTTTGGTTTCCGGCTCATTATGAGGATTGTTGACCATATGCAGGGAGGTCATTCCCGGGCGCTGGTTCTCAGGAGCTTCCCAGTCGATGGCCGGTACGGAGATGGCTCCAAGATTCGGCTTGTCCCCGGTGTTTCCTGCCGCGGCCACGAACTCCAGCATCTGAACATCAGGAAGATACACCGAGAGGTGCATGGAGTCTGCGGGGATGAATTGCTTGACGTACTCCAGGCAACGGTCTAAGGCCTTGTCGATATCTAGACTGCTGCATATGCGCAAAACCGACTCTCGGAAGAAGGAATCAGGGGGAAGGCTCATAAAAATACGCTATAGTGTAATTGAGTTAGGGTTTACATTATACAAGAAGAATTTTTACTGTATTGCGTAATTATAATCAAGGCCTGAGATCGGTTTTATTGTAAAAATGATATATGCCAGCATGATATAATAATGGTATATGTATTGCATGTAAGTTTCTTTCGAGGATACATGCAATGTTTATAGAAATCATAACAGTTCGTACATTACGGGCCGAGCAATGCGCCGGTCTTTTGCAGGAAATGGCCGGATTCCGCCATCCCGGTTCTCATCCCAGGCCATTGTGGTGGGCCTGTTACCAGAACCTGGAAGTCGAAAATGAGGTCAGCGTTCATTTGGGCTGGGATGATTCAGCGTGTATTGAGGGCAAGACCGCATGCGGGCTGCAAGTCGCAGCCTTTCTGCTTCAGCATGGTTTGGTCCATCACACGCTGTGGAAGCTCAGCAAAGGATCTTACATCAATGAAGTCTGATAGTGCTTGGAGGGTGCGGGAAATGAAAAGGATTTTTTTCTTGGTGCTTGCATGTGTGGCTGGGATTCCTGCTTTAAGCTGGGCTGCACAGGGCCCTCAAGGTCCTCCCCCCTTGGTGCAGGCGGCGCCGGTAGCTCTTGTGGACGCCAACCAGCCGGAAAAATATATCGGCCATGTAGAATCCATGGAATCCATCGATCTCAGGGCCCGGGTGGAGGGATACCTGGAAAAGCTCAATTTCAAGGAAGGCTCCTTTGTGCAGAAGGGGCAGATTCTTTATGTTATAGAGCAAGCCCCCTACAAGGCGCGGGTGGCCGCAGCCAGGGCAAAAGTGGCCCAGGCGGAGGCGGATCTTTTCAAGGCGAAGACCCGTCTTGAGCGCCTACGTTCAGCCCATCCGGAAAGCGTGCCCAAGACCGATCTCGATGATGCCGTGGCGGCCCGTGACCTGGCCCGGGGCAGGCTGGACGAGGCCAGGGCCAACCTGGAGCTGGCCGAAATCGACCTGGACTATACCACCGTGGAGGCCCCGATAACCGGCAGAATTGGTAAGAGCCGTTATAAGGTGGGGGATCTGGTGGGTCCTTCGTCCCAACCGATGGCGGAAATCGTGCGCATGGACCCGATCAGGGTCGTTTTTTCGGTAAGCGAAAATCAGGGCAAAATAATAATGAACGCCCTGAAGGATTCTGAAAAAGGGGATGCCGCCTCCATTTTGTCTGTCAGTTTGGAGTTCTCAGGCGGTCAGGCCTATCCCCGGAAGGGAGAAATCGATTTCGTGGACAACCGGGTGGACCCGGATACAGGGACTATTGCCATCTGGGCCAGGTTTGAGAATCCGGACGGGCGTCTTGTGCCGGGTGAATACGTGAGGGTCTTTTTGGAAGAGGCCAAACAAGAGATGATACCAGCAGTTGCCCAGGCCGCGGTGCAAAGGGATAAGGAAGGCGCCTTTGTCTATGTGCTTGATGAGAAAAACAAGGTTGAAAAGCGCCGGATCACAACAGGCCATGCTCGGGACGGCAAGTTCATTGTGACTTCGGGGTTAAAGCCGGGCGAAAAGGTGATCGTTCAGGGGATCCAAAAGGTGAAACCCGGAATAAGCGTGCATATCAAAGGAGAATAAACAGGCGATGTTTTCCAGGATCTTTATCGAACGCCCCAGGCTGGCCATGGTTATCTCCATCCTGATCACCCTGGGAGGACTCATAGCCATATTTAATATCCCGGTGGCCGAGCTGCCCCACATCACACCACCTGTTGTCCGGGTCAGCACCACCTATCCCGGGGCCAGTGCCGAGGTTGTCCGGGACACGGTGGCCGCCCCCATCGAGCAGGAGGTCAACGGTGTTGACGACATGCTCTACATGGAATCCACCTGTTCAGACGACGGGAGCTACAGCCTCCAGGTTACTTTTTCCGTGGACTCCAACCCTGATATCGATCAGGTCAATGTACAAAACCGGCTCCAGCTGGCCCAATCCCGGCTTCCCCAGGAGGTGCTGGACCAGGGAATCGATGTGCGCCGCCGTTCCGAGGATATGCTGGGGGTCATTACCTTTACCTCGCCCCAAGGCACCCGGGACAGGATATTTATGAGCAATTATATCGACCGGGTCATTAACGATGCCCTGGTGCGTATCCCCGGGGTCAGCGACGTGCATATCTTTGGCGAGTATACGTACAGCATGCGCATCTGGTTGGACCCGGACCGGCTGGCGGCCCTGCAGATGAGCCCGGACGATGTGGTCCGGGCCGTTCGCCGGCAGAATATCCAGGCCACCCTGGGCTCGGTGGGCACTGCTCCCGCCCCGCCGGGACAGGAACTTCAGTACACATTAAAGGCCAGGGGCCGGCTTAACAGCGCGGAGGAATTTGAAAATATCGTGATCCGGAGCAATGAACAAGGCGGGCTTGTGCGGCTCAGGGATGTAGGCCGGATGGAGTTGGGCAGTGAGTCCTACAGTACCCAGGGGAGCGTGGACAACCGCCCCACAGTAGGTATTGCAGTGTATAAATCCTCTGATGCCAATGCCTTAAACACTATGAACGCGGTCAGAGAAGAGCTCAAGCGCCAGGCCGAGCTCATGCCCGAGGACATGGACTATATGGTGATGTATGATACCACCGACTATGTACGCGAAACAATCAAGGAGATTGTCTTTACCCTGGGGCTGACCTTTTTACTGGTGGTTCTGGTCATCTTTACCTTTTTGCAAAACGTGCGGGCTACCATTATTCCCGCTGCCGCCATACCGGTTTCCATTATCGGCACCTTTGCCGTTCTGCTCGCCCTGGGATTTTCCGCCAACACCATAAACCTGTTTGCCCTGATCCTGGCCATCGGGGTGGTGGTGGATGACGCGATCATTGTGGTGGAGAATGTCTATCGCGTCCGGGAGGAAGGATCAGCCGGTGACCGCAAGGAAGCGGCCATCAAGGCCATGGAAGAGATTACCGGGCCGATTGTGGCCACCACATTGGTCCTTCTGGCGGTCTTTGTCCCGATTATCTTCATGCCCGGGATCACCGGAGGGCTCTATAAACAATTCGGGGTGACCCTGTGTGTCTCGGTGGTCATCTCAGCTATCTGTTCCCTGACCTTGAGCCCGGCCCTGTGCGCGGTTTTTTTGAAAGCAAGCACGCCTCACCGGCGCGGCCCTTTTGCCTGGTTCAACATGTTTTTGGGAGGCTCGCGCACGGTTTATACCTCTGTGGTGGGCTGGCTGATCCGGCATCTGGCCGTGGCAGTGCTTTTCTTTGTGATCATTCTCGGCGGGGTTTGGTTCTTCGCCGGACACCTGCCCACCAGTTTTCTGCCCCAGGAGGACAAGGGTGGATTCTTTGCCGATGTTCAGCTGCCGGAAGGGGCGACCCTGGAGCGGAGCAACCAGGTCCTGACCCGGGCGACTGAAAAGCTTCTGGAAATGGAAGGAGTGGAGCACGTGCTCTCTGTAAGCGGTTTCAGCCTGCTCAGCGGTCGCTCGGAAAACGTGGGTTTTATAATCTGCGATCTGAAGCCCTGGGAAGAAAGGACCAGGCCGGAACTGCACTTGGATGCCATGGTGGCCAAGGCGGCCAGGGAATTTAGTGCCATTACCACCGCCAATATCACCCCCTTTGTTCCGCCCCCGATTCAAGGTTTAGGGACCACCGGCGGGTTTGATTTCCGGTTGCAGGCCTTGGCAGGTCAGAGCCCCGGAGAGCTGGTATCAGTGGCCAGAGGGCTGGTGGCGGCCGCCAATCAGGAGCCTTCGCTCTCCCGGGTCTACACCACCTTTACCGCGGATACCCCGCAGATTTTTGTGGATCTGGACCGGACCCGGGCAGAGCAGATGGGTGTTGCCGTAAGCGATGTATTTTCCGTGCTGGGCCAGCAGACGGGGTCCAGGTATGTCAACGATTTCAACCTATACGGCCGGACCTACCAGGTCAGGGTCCAGGGTCAGGCCCCATACAGGGCCAAACCGGAAGATATCCAGGATTTGTATGTGCTAAGCGAGAAAGGGAAAAAGGTCCCCTTAGAGAGTCTGGTGGATCTGTCCTACAGGCTTGGATCCAAGGTGGTCAACCGCTACAACCTGTTCACCAGCCTGGACATAAGGGGCGAGGCTGCGCCGGGCTATTCTTCGGGCCAGGCCATGGCCACCATGGAGCGCCTGGCCGGGGAGAAACTGCCTTCGGGTTATGGGTTTGAATGGTCCTCCATGAGTTACCAGGAAAAACAGGCCAGCGGCACTGTGGTCTATATGTTCGCCCTGGCCCTGATTTTTGCCTATCTCTTTTTGGTGGGGCTCTACGAGAGCTGGAACCTGCCCGTATCCATAGTCCTTTCCGTCCTGGTGGCCACCCTGGGCGCCTTTATCGGGCTTTGGGTATTCGGGCGTCCCTTGTCCCTGTACGCTCAAATCGGTGTCGTGCTTTTGGTCGGCCTGGCGGCCAAAAACGCCATTTTGATCGTGGAGTTTGCCAGGGACCGCAAAGAGCAGGGCGCCTCCGCCTATGAGGCTGCGCTGGGGGGGGCAGGAACCCGTTTCCGGCCGGTGCTCATGACCGCCCTGACCTTTATTCTGGGTGTTGCCCCCCTGGTCGTGGCGACCGGTGCAGGGGCCTCAAGCCGCAACCACATCGGCACCGTGGTTTTTGCCGGAATGATCGCGGCCACCACCCTGGGAATACTGATCATCCCTGCGCTGTATTACATTTTTCAGCGACTGGGTGAAAAAGGGCAGGCCGTGTGGCAAAAAGGTAGCAGAAAGCAGCGGATGCAAGACGAATAACCAGCGAAAAGGCGAAAAGCGGGATGCGGAATATGACCATACCAAAGAGAAAAAAGCGGGTTCTGCGTGCGGGAGGCATACGGTTTATGCCCTGGCTGCTCGTGCTTGTTTCTTTGCTCGCGGGCGGCTGCGCCATGGTGGGGCCGGATTATGAAAAGGTCCGGCCCGAGGTCGGCAAAAACTGGACCGCGCAAATGGAGAAGGGCCTGGAGGCCGCCAAGCCGCACAGGGAGGTTCTGGCCGAGTGGTGGAAGGTGTTGGATGATCCGGTGCTCACTGCATTGGAAGAAAAAGCGGTCCAGGGGAACCTGGACCTCAAGACCTCCCTTTCCCGTCTGCGGCAGGCAAGGCTCTTAAGGGGCATCAGCGAATCCGGTCTCTATCCCACGCTGAATGCATCCGGCCAGGTTCAGGAACAACGAGGTAGCGAGTCCCTGCAAGCGGGTGCCGGCGGAGAAGAAGAGGAATACTATCTGGCCCGGTTTGATTCCGCCTGGGAGCTGGACCTGTTCGGCGGGATCAGGCGCTCGGTTGAGGCAAGCCAGGCAGAGCTTGAGGCCGGCCGGGCCAATGTAAAGGATGTCCTGGTCAGCCTGATGGCGGAAGTCGCTGTAAATTACATAGAGGTACGGAACTATCAGCAAAGACTGGATATCACCCGGGCCAACATAAGGACCGAGGAAAAAACATATAAATTGAACAAGTCCAGGTATGAGGCCGGTCTGATTGACGAGCTGGCCGTGCAGCAGTCCCTTCGGAACCTGGAGACCACCCGGTCCCAGATCCCTAAGCTCAAAAGCGGCCTGCGGGCGGCCAAGAACCGCCTGGCAGTTCTTTTGGGCCGGGAGCCCGGTTCGATAGATGAACTGCTTGTCGCGGACAAAGCAATCCCCCAGGTTCCGCCCAGGGTAGCCGTGGGGATCCCGGCCGAGGCCATGCGCCGGCGGCCGGATATCCGCAGGGCTGAAAGGCAGCTTGCGGCCCAGACCGCCAGGATCGGAGTGGCCACGGCTGATCTCTATCCCAAGTTCCGGTTATTGGGCACCATCGGACTGGAGGCCCTTGAGAGCAATTTCCTTGACGCTCAGAGCCGGTTCTGGGGTATAGGACCCGGTGTATCCTGGAATATTTTCCAGGGCGGTGCCCTTCGGCTGAATATTGACCTGCAAACAGAAAGACAAAAAGAGGCCCTGCTTTCCTATAAGTCTACAGTCCTGCAGGCCCGGCAGGAAGTGGAAAATGCGCTGACCGCCTATGCCAAGGAGCAGCTAAGGGAAGAATCCCTGCAAAAGGCGGTCGCCACCGCCAGGCGGACCGAATTTCTGGCAAGAGACCGCTACAAGGCAGGTCTGACCGATTTTTACAATGTCCTGGATGCCCAGCGAGCGCTCTTAGAGCTGGAAGATGAGCTGATTCAGTCCCAGGGACAGGTAGCCTCAAACCTGGCCAGGCTGTACAAGGCCCTGGGCGGGGGATGGGAGTATGCAGATCAAGCTTTGACCCGGTCATCAAAACCCGTGATTGAGAAGACCAAGGCAAACAGCGCTCAGTGAGCACTCATAAATAATTACCCTGCTTTATTGTTCCCACGCTCTGCGTGGGAACTCTTTTGGACGCTTCGGCGTCCAGAAAGAGACCGCGGGAGCGGTCAGGAAAGCTCCCACGCAGAGCGTGGGAGCTATAAGTAATCGCCTGGCTCTTTGCAGGCGTTTGTTGTACCCAAACTGTCGCTGTAGCGTGAACACATTGCATGAAACGGTGGATATTTTTTCTGGCCCTTCTGGCCGCATTCCCGCCTTTGTCCACGGACATGTATCTCCCGTCCATTCCCACCTTGGCCCGGATCTGGAACGAGCCACTGTGGGTGATCAACCTGACCCTGGTCGTTTTTTTCATCACCTACAGTTTTTTCCTGCTGGTCTACGGGCCGCTGTCCGATCGTTTGGGACGCCGGAATGTGCTTAAGATCGGCCTGTCCGTGTACATTGCCGCCAGCCTGCTCTGCGCCGCCTCCCCCAACGCCCCGGCCCTGATCATCTTCCGCATGTTTCAGGCCGTGGGCGCTGCTTCGGCCGCATCTCTTGTACTGGCCATATCCAAGGATGTCTTTGCCTTTCAGGATCGGGAGAAGATCCTGGCATATCTCGGCGTGGTCATCGCCTTGGCTCCCATGCTGGCCCCGGTCATCGGAGGATGGACCCTGGCCTTTTTTTCCTGGAGATGCATTTTTTGCATCCTGGCTGGCTTTGGGATGGTGGCCGTCTGGGGAGTGCACCGGATGGAGGAGACTTTGAAGCCCTCCCTGCGCACCACCAAAGTCAGTGTTGTGGACAATTACCTTCCTTTGCTGCGCAACGGCACCTACATGGCCCTGGTCCTGGTCGTTGCCCTGGCCATTGTTCCCTTGTTCGCCTTTATTGCCGCCTCCTCAGATATCTATATCTCCCGCTTCGGAGTCAGCGAACAGGTCTATGGATACTTTTTCGGGTTCAATGCCTTGGCCCTGATGGCTGGTTCCCTGCTCTGCACCAGGCTGAGCGGACGGGTCTCCTCGGCCAGAATCCTGAGCTTGTGCTATATCGGGGTCACCGTGGGCGGGGCGCTTTTGCTCCTTGTCGATCAGAACGGTCCCTGGAAGCTGGCTTTGCCTATGCTGTGCATTTCTTTTTCCGCAGGCTTAAGCCGACCGCCCAGCAACAATCTGGTTCTCAGCCAGGTTCACCACGGGGCTGGTGCAGCCGCGTCCTTTTTGATGTTCACCATCATGACCGGCGGGGCCCTGGCTATGTGGTTCATTTCCCTGGGCTGGGAGGACAAGATCACGGTCCTGGGCATTATGGGCCTGGTCTGCGGAGGGCTGGGCAGCGTGCTGTGGCTGGCTTTGCAGAGAAGGCAAATGATTGCAGGGCATTGAGGTGCACAGCCGAACCGTGGCTCTTGGACCATGCCGTCAGCCGAGATATCTCCCCCTGAACAGCATGTCCCGGTCATCCCCCTGAACAGCCCGGTCGTCGGCAAAATTCCGACCTTGGAGTCCTCCGATGGACAGTTGCCGCTGATAGTGAGGACAAAACCCCAGAGTTCACTGCATCACGACCATCCTATCTTGCATAACTCCTTACCGATTTCCCTGCCTTCATAATAGAATCTATCACGTTTTGTGATCCATTGTTGCGCTTTGTATTATATAAAGTCATTGGATTCTTTTATTTTATTTATGCTACCCATCAGAAGATGCTGTGTTTGGCCGGGGTGCTGAAGGCAAACTGTAGGCAACCGTAAAAGAAGCAAAGGCAGATGGGTATGAAGAATTTCTTGGCTACCAGATGGGGAATTGTGTGTGTCGGGGGGATAATCGGGATCCTTGCCGCCCTGCTCCAGAAGTGGGGCAATCCTGGCAACATGGGAATCTGCGTGGCCTGTTTCGAGCGGGATATCGCCGGGGCTGTGGGCATGCACCGGGCCGGGGTGGTCCAGTACATGCGCCCGGAGATTATCGGGTTTGTTCTTGGGGCCTTGATCGCCGCTTTGAGCTTTAAAGATTTTCGTCCCCGGGCCGGATCTGCGCCCATTGTCCGATTTGTCCTGGGCGTATTCGCCATGATCGGGGCCCTGGTCTTTCTGGGCTGTCCCTGGCGGGCCATGCTCCGCCTGGCCGGTGGGGATGGAAACGCCATCCTCGGTCTTCTGGGTCTGGTCTTCGGCATTTTCATAGGAACCAGGTTTCTGAGGTCCGGCTATACCCTGGGGCGGGAAACCAAGACCTATCCGGCTGTGGGCCTGCTCCTGCCCGGGATTATGGTTCTATTTTTCGTTCTCATGCTCATCTTTCCTCAGATCCAAGATCAGCATAAGTCCGGAATCCTCTTTTACAGCCTGAAAGGACCCGGTGCTATGCATGCTCCGATCATCATATCTCTGATCGTTGGCCTGGGGGTTGGATTTATCGCTCAGCGCAGCCGATTCTGTACCATGGGCGCCTTTCGCGATCTCATCCTTTTTAGGCAAACTCACCTTCTGGGCGGAGTCATTGCCCTGATTGTAACCGCCTTTGCTGTGAATCTCCTTGTCGGTCAGTTCCATCCTGGATTTGCCGATCAGCCAGTAGCTCATGATCTCCACATCTGGAACTTCCTGGGCATGACTCTGGCCGGTTTGGCCTTTGCCCTGGCCGGAGGGTGTCCCGGGAGGCAACTGTTCATGGCCGGGGAGGGAGACGGGGATGCGGCAGTATTTGTCCTGGGCATGATCGTGGGCGCTGCCTTTTCCCACAATTTCGGCTTGGCCAGCTCTCCGGCCGGGGTCGGACCGTACGGAATCCAAGCTGTTTTTCTGGGTTTGGCCGTCTGCCTGGGTATTGGATTCTTTATGCGCAAAAAGCTGACCTAAGGAGCAAATGCAATGAGTGAAACAGTAGATGCCAGGGGCCTGTCCTGCCCCCAACCTGTCCTCATGGCCATGGAAAAAATGAAAGAGATGCACAAGGGCGAGATGGTGGTCCTGGTTGATACCCAGGCCTCAAAGGAGAATGTCAGCCGGGCGGTTCAGTCTCAGGGCTGGGAGGTAAAAGACATCCGGGAAGATGGAGATGAGTTTCATTTAAGCATTATCAAGAAGTAAGAACATGGGATTTTTCAATCGTCTGCGAACAAAGAAGCCGGCCACAAAAGACCGCTCGGGCTGGGAGCGGGGCATCCTGGTCTTTGCGCATACCAGCGAGGTCATCCGGGCCGAGAAGCTGATCAAAAATAGCGGCTTCTGCATCAAGGTCATGGGGCCGCCGCCAGAGATCAGGACCGGATGCGACCTGGTCATCGAGTTTCCCTTGATCGAGGAGCTGAACATCCTGCGCCTGTTGCGGGATAAGGAAATACAGGCTTTGCAGGTGGTTCCAGTCACCGATCATCTGCTTCAGCCGGTGGATTTGTTTGCGGTCAAGGATTTCGGGGAGCATCTCATGGTCCGGGCGGCAAATATGAAGCTGACAGTGGACAAGGAAACCGGAGTTATAGTCAATATTTCCGGCGGCGGATGCCCGGATGTTCCCTATCTGGCCCGGGAAATGATCGGCAAGTCTCTGCTGGAGGCTCCCAAGCCTCAGGATATCGGTCATACCCTGTGCGGGTACGCCCTGCACCTGGCCTATGAGGAGATGGTGCGCAGATGCTGGCAGTAGTTGGAACAGTGCCAGAGGACGATTTCCCCTTGGTTTGCGGCCGGGCGGACTTTGACTCATCCAGGCTGAGAGTTGAAGGGAAATACATTGATGTGAATCGAGGAACCCCGGCTCTGTTGGCTGCTGCCTGTCGTATGCTCCAGACTCTGGGTCAGGAGCCGCCCCTGGCTTTTCTGGTCGGGGACACCGGATTGGGACACGGAAGTCGCAGACTGTATGCCTATCTGGCCGAGCACCTGGCTGACCATACCTTGAGCAGCATGGTCTTTCATTACCTGCAGCCTGATGTGGACGGCCACGGCCGGGTCCTTATGGCAGTGCAGGAGTTGAAGACCCGACCCAAGCTGATCGCTGACGCCGGATTTATGTATGCGGCCAAGATGAGCGGACAGAGCCCGGAATATGATCTTTTCACTCCAGACGCTGGGGAGCTGGCCTTCCTGGCTGATGAAAAGGCCCCGCATCCCTTCTATACTCGGGGATTCATTTTGTCCGAGGACAACAAGGTTCCCAGCCTGATCACCCGGGCCTATACCCATTCCAATGCCGCCAGGTATCTCCTGGTCAAGGGCAGCATGGATTATGTGGCTGATTCTTCCGGTATTTTGTCTACGGTAAGCCAGCCCTGCAGCGAGGCCATGGAGGCTGTGGGCGGGACAGGAGACACCCTGACCGGAGTGGTCAGCAGCCTTATTGAGTCCGGCATGGATGTGCCCAGGGCTGCGGAGCTGGCCGCCCGCATAAACCGCACCGCCGGCTCCATGAGTCATCCAACGCCTGCTTCCCAAATCATGGATATCATCCCTTGGCTGCCAACGGCCTATGGGCAGATCAAAGCTCCATGAGGTCTTTTAGGGTTCACGGTTCCAGGTTCACAGTTGAACGTCCTTGCTGGCCGCAGACACCCAGTTTGACTTAAAATGAAACATAGCACGACAGCGATAGATTGTGATCCGAAAGCATTGCCCCCCGGACCGCCAGTCACGCGTCTGCGCGTGACTGGCCATTCTGGGATCGCCAGGCGCCTGCCTGGCTCTTCCAAGGTTTGCTCATGCCCTAACTGTCGCTGTAGTGTTAGGAAAAGTCACATGAATACTCCTCCCATCACTCCAGATATGACCGTTCTGGATATCATCTCCACCTACCGGGGAACGGAAGAAATCTTCCGCCGATACGACCATCAGGCCGGAGAATGCGTCTGCTGCAATGCCTTGTTCGACACCTTGCAGGACGTGGCAGCCAAATACGGGCTTAATCTTCAAGAGATTCTAGCTGAGCTGTGTGCAGCAGCACAGAATAAGAAATGACCATGTCTGCATACATTTACGCACCGGACCGGTTTCGCAAGAAGCTGGACAAAATGACCCAGGCCGGGGGCAAAGCCCAGGACGCGGCTGATCAGGCCTGGAACATCATCCATCTGGTGGCTGCAGAGGAGCAGATAACCCAGTGGCTGAGCAGCAAGCTGACCCACTATGGGGAGGCCAGGCTTCAGAATGGAAGCAAGTTCGATCTGGGCAGTGGGTACCGACTTGTGTTCATGAAAAAGAACGGCCGCTTCATTTTTCTCTACCTTGGAGCCCACGATGACTGCGATACCTGGATCATGAACAACCGGGGTATTGAGCCTGAGCCGGATCAGCTCGAGGTCATCCACAGCCCTGCCCATCACCAGGAACCGAAGGAAGCAGAGGAGTTGGGAGAGCAGGCTCATGAACCAGATGACGACCGGCCCCTGCATGAGTTCATCGATCAGCAGACCCTGCGGGAGATATTTTCAGGGTTGTGCCGACGTATAAGTTAAAAGTTAAGGTAAAAAAGCTAGGTGATTATGCAAGCACACCATACTTTTCCTCGGACCTGGACACTGTTTGACCAACGCGGAGAACAAAGCCTGCTTGAGCTGGATGAATGGGCCAAAGCAGGAGGTCTTGTGGCCGGGATATATTGCATTTATGCCCCGGTAGAACTCATCAGGGCTGCAGGGGCGGTACCGGTGGGACTGTGCGGGAAGAAGCAGGATCCCATTGCCGAGGCGGAAAAGACACTGCCGGCAAGCCTTTGTCCGTTGATCAAGTCCAGTTACGGGTACGCCATAACAGATACCTGCCCTTTTTTCGCGGCTTCTGATTTTGTTGTCGGTGAAACAACTTGTGACGGCAAAAAAAAGATGTACGAGTTCCTGGGGCGCATCAAGCCTGTGCATCTCATCCATCTTCCATACACCCAAGAACTGGGTCTGGATTTTTGGCATGCGCAGCTGCGGCAGTTTCAGGAATTTCTGCAGCAAAGAACCGGGGTACACGTCACAGAGCATGCCCTGTGCCAGGAAATGGCCATCAACAAGGAAATCCGAGGAACATTGTATACCATAGCCCAGCTCTGGTCTGCCAATCAGGATCCTTTGCCCGGGGCAAAGCTTCTTCCCGTCATGGAGAGCAAGGGATTTGTTGTGGATCAGGAAAAATATCTCAAGGATCTGCATGCCCTGGAAAATGAGTTGCGAGATTTGCGCAGTCAGCAGGATGATAGAGTGTATGGGCCAAGAAAACCTCGAATATTACTTACCGGCTGCCCGGTGGGCAAAGGTTCGGACAAGGTGGTGCACATTATTGAAGAACAGGGCGGTGTGGTGGTTGCTTCTGAGAATTGCTCCTCCTTAAAACCGTTGTCCTTGGCTGTTGACGAGCAGGAAACCGATTCCCTTCGGGCTCTTGCCGCATCCTATCTGCAGCTTCCATGTTCCTGCATGACCCCGAATGAACAACGATTTTCGCTTCTTTCCCAGTTGGTGGCTGATTTTGATGTGCAAGGAATTGTGGATCTGACCTGGACCGGATGTCATACGTACAATGTTGAGTCTGCCGTAATCGAGGAATATCTCACAGAGATCCTGGAACTGCCTTTCATCCAGGTGGATACAGATTATGCAACAGCGGATACCGGCCAGCTCCAGACCAGGCTGGGAGCCTTTCTGGAGCTTGTCACTGAACAATAACCGCGTAGGAGTATTCATGAAAAAGTTGATACAGTTTGGATGTCTTTTGGCAACAGCAGTGTGTTTTGCGTTTAACGCGGAAGCAAAACCGCTGAAGGTGAATATGGGGTACATCTTTACCACCCATCACACACCTTTTATTGCCGCCATGTCTGAAAACGAAAACTTTGAAAAATTCGGGGTACACCTGGAATCTGTGGTTCCAAAGCAGAAGTATGATCTGTATCAGGCTGGAAAGCGACTGGCCCGGCTGAACATAGTGGTTTCCAAAAGCGGTTCGGAAACAAGTACATTATTCGCCCAAAACAGGCTGGATATAGGGTTGGCCTCGATTACAGCCATGCTTACCGGCATCGATCGGGGCAATGGGGTCAAGATCCTATGTCCTACGCATGTGGACGGCATGGGGCTGGTGTTTCCCAAAGGATCCAAAATCAAGGGATGGGATGATGTCTCGGCCGTTATTGAGAGTTCAAAGCAGCCAGTAAAAGTCGGATATCACTCCCCTACCTCGGCTCCCCGGATGGTGATCGAGGGAGCTTTACGCCAGGCTGGCTTGACTGTGACCCAGGATTTCAGTCAGCAAGATGCCGATGTTTTGCTGGTTGATCTCAAATCGACGTCCAATCTTATTCCGGCCTTGGTCAGCAAGCAGGTTGACTGCTGGGTCGGCCCCGCTCCTTATCCAGAAGTGGCCGAAATCAAAGGAGTGGGACATATAGGTTTGGATCTGCGCAATCTTTCGCCCCAGGGACAATGGCACAATTTCCCCTGCTGCGTCATGGCTGGCACTGAGCGCATGATTGCCAAGCATCCTGAGGTGGTCCAGGCCCTTGTCCAGCTGATGACCAAAAGCGCTGCCTGGTGCAACGAGCATCCGGCCAAAGTAGCCCAGATTATGGCCAACTGGATTGGAGTTCCAGCTGAGGCTGTTAAACGTTCGAGTATCATTTACACCACTGAGCCAACTGAGCATTGGAAGCAAGGCGTTGATATGTTTCTGGACATGCTCAATTCAATGGATAAGTTCAAGGCAAAACTCAAGGATAAGAATTTATCGCAAATTGAGGATGTTGTTTTTGATTTTCGGTTTACCGAAAAAAATAACTAAGCAACCCGAGAGCATCCCCTTTTCGAAAAGGGGATGCTCTCGGGTTAAAATGCACAGTGGGTTTCCACAATTATGACTCGAACTATTTCCTCACTTGCGCTGCACATTACAGTGCCCTTGAGCTTTCTTTTGCTCTGGTCTTTTGCGGCTGTGATTATTAATAATGCCGTTATCTTGCCTACAGTCTCCGAAGTTGCAGGTCTCTTGGCCGCCCCTACCGAGGAATTGATCAGCATGGGATCGTTGCTGAGCAATGTTCTGGTCAGCCTGATCCGGGTGCTCATGGGATACTTTGTAGCTGTAGCTCTGGCCATCCCTTTGGGAATTGTAATGGGGACATATGGACGTATCTATTCAATGCTCAACAACTTCTTGAGCCTCTTTCGGCCCATTCCACCTCTAGCTTGGGTCCCCTTGGTAACGGCCTGGTTCGGGGTCTCCAGCCTGGCTGGACCATTGGGCCTGGAACAAGGCCAATGGTATATCTATTTGAGCAACCTGAAGTTCTCTATGTTGTTCATTATCTTTATCGGAGCCTTTTATCCAATTCTGACCTCAACCATCTATGGGGTGAAAAACGTCAATCAGACCCTGATTGAGGCCAGCCGGGTCCTTGGAGCTGATGAGTGGACCATCTTTCGGAAAGTTGTTCTTCCGGCGGCAATGCCATCCATTGTCACCGGACTCCGGATCGGGCTGGGCATAGCCTGGATGTGTCTGGTTTCCGCCGAAATGCTTCCCGGCAGTCTCTCCGGTATCGGCTATCTGATTACCCATGCCTATACCTTGGCTTCCACAGACATAGTTATTGCTGGCATGGTGTGTATAGGGTGTGTGGGAGCTTTCATGGATCTCATTTTCCGCTATGTTGAAGAAAAAAAGTTCACGTGGCAAAGAACGTCACGATAGGAATGCTCACAATATGATTCGGATCGACAGGGTAAGTAAAACCTTTCAAACAGCTGATGGCCGACAAGTTGAAGCTGTACGCACCTTTGATATGTTTGTAGAAAAAAACGGGTTCGTGTGTATTGTCGGCCCTTCTGGATGTGGTAAATCAACCCTGTTGCGGATGATAGCTGGATTGGAACGGCCCAGCCAAGGGCATATCCTGTTTCAGGAGCGGGAGATTGTACGTCCGGACCAGGAAATAGGTATGGTTTTCCAGGAATATTCCTTACTGCCATGGCGATCGGTTCTGGAAAATGTCTGCCTGGGGCCTGAATTTGCCGGCCATTCTGCCCGGGAATGCAAAGACCAAGCTTGGCGCTTCGTTGATCTGGTGGGAATGAGAGATTTTGCCGGTTCCAAGCCGCACGAACTCTCTGGTGGCATGCGGCAGCGAGTGGCCATAGCCAGGGCATTGGCCAATGAGCCTCAGGTCCTGCTTATGGACGAGCCCTTTGGAGCTTTGGACGCCTACACTCGTATACTTATGCAGAGAGAACTCTTGAAAATCTGGGAAAAAGATACAACCACTATTCTCTTTGTCACCCACAGCGTAGACGAGGCGGTCTTCCTGGCTGACCGCATTGTGGTCATGTCCGCCAGGCCGGGTCAACTTGAAGATATTATTGATGTTGATTTGGACAGGCCAAGAGACCGGGGGCAAGCAGAATACGCGCAACTGACCGCCCGCATCCTGAAAATGCTGGAACAGCCCGAGGGAGTTATCGGCTAGTCAGGCGAACTTTGAAGACCTTGTACCGTGTGATTCGTCAACTGGGGGCGGAGAGGAATGATCGTTAGAAGAAACGACTTATTGTTCAGCCAGGAAAGGATTTTCAATGGTCAACCCCTCTATACGTTGCCTGTGCTGCAAGTCTTCACTATACAGTCGGTTACAACCAGCCTGTAAGGCGGCAGAGACAATCAAAGAATCATAAAAGCCGAAATGATACCGATCCTGGATGTCTAAAGCCCGAAGATAGAGTTTTTGAATCGGCATAATGCTCCACAATGGGAAGAGTACTGCTTCCAAATATGTACGTGTTTCAGCTTGTCCGAGTGGAATTTCAGCCTTACGTCTGATAGTATTCAGGCATTCCTGAATAACCTGAAAGCTAATACACGCATTCCCGTTGGCGATACCTTGAGTAATAATGCTTTCAGCAATGCTTCCTTTCTGCTCATCCAAAAATTCAAGCTGATAAATGAACAGATTGGTATCCAGAAAAAAATCAGCGCTCATTCATTTCGTCCCGGGTCAGCTTACAGCCAATGCGAACCTTTCCTCGTAATTTACGCAGCGTAGATTGGGCCAGTTCAGCTTTTTGTTCCTGGCCAACATAGCTTTGCAGCCAGCGCCGGAATTCGTTGTTCAATGTCGTATGTTCCCTACGGGCGCGGTCGCGGGCGGATTCGATCAAGTGTTCGTCAGCACTGAGGGTAATATTTTTCATAGAGACCTCCTTCACGAGAAACGTGTACACTATAATAGTGTTGATGCATTTAAGTGTCAACTGAGCGTACAGTTTTCTTCATGTTCTGACAGATCTTATCAGGTCTTCTGTAGTCACCCAGTGTTCTGAAGAAAAAGAATCCTCCCCTTCCACTCTATCCATTTTCTCCACCCATCAGTTTTTCCGATACGATAACTCGTTTTCAATCAGAAAATCGAATTGGAAGGAAAGACCTGGGGTATGCTATATATAGATGTTGATGTGTACCCATAAACCGACAGGGGGCTTGTATGAAACGTGTTCTGTCCATTGGAATTTTCTGTCTCGGCCTGCTGGCTCTCAGCGTCCAGCCTAGTCTGGCAGAATCATCGCCTCTTTCTGCGTTCGACAGCCTGTCCGGAAGCCTGAGCATTGCCGGAGGAACGGCCCATATCCCGGTCATGAAGGAGGCGGCCAAAAGGATTATGACCCGCAATCCTGACATTTCCATCACTGTGGCCGGAGGCGGCTCCGGAGTCGGGGTGCAGAAAGTTGGCGAAGGGCTGGTGGATATCGGCAACACCGGCCGGCCGATCAGTGCCCAGGAAAAGGAAAAATATGGCCTTTTGTCCTATGCCTTTGCCATTGACGGGGTGGGCTTGGCCGTGCATCCGGACAATCCGGTTGGGGACTTGAGCAGTGATCAGGTGCAGGCTGTATTTGCCGGGGAGATCACCTCCTGGAAAGAGCTGGGCGGACCGGATAGGGCCATCAATCTGTATACTCGGGATGAGGCCAGTGGCACCCGGAAGGTCTTTTGGAAAAAGGCCCTGGACAAGGGACCGATTGCGGTCAAGGCCAACGTGGTTCCTTCCAACGGGGCCATGAAGGTGGCCATTTCCCGGGACAAGGCAGCCATTGGATACTTGAGCATCGGGCATATGGACGACTCCATCTCCCGGGTGGCCATCAAAGGTGTGCTGCCCACGCAGGAAAATGCAATTGATGGCTCCTACACCGTGCTCCGCAAGCTGTATATGAACACCAAGGGAGAGCCAATTCCCTTGGCTCAAGCCTTTATCGAGTATGTGCAAAGCCCGGCAGGCGCAGAGATTGTTTCTGAAAGCGGATTCATCCCCTTGGGGAAATGATTTGTAAGACCCTCGTGCACACAAAGCCTCAATCAAATCACTTCAGCCGGCTTTTGCTTTTCAGCGCGGCCGGCATCAGCATGTGCCTGGTGCTGGCCGTGTTTGCTTTTTTGATGGCTTTTGCCTGGCCGGTATTTGCCGGCCAGGAGTGGAAAGCCCTGTTGAGCATGGATTGGAGGCCTTTTCAGGGCCATTACGGCATCCTGCCCATGATCCAGGGCTCCCTGGCCCTGACCGCCACGGCCATGCTGGCGGCCTATCCCCTGGGGATCGGCCTGTGTCTGTTTTGCTCCGGTATTGGCCCGGACTGGGCTGCTCGATTTTTACGCGGGCTTGTACAGTTCATGGCCGGAATCCCCACAGTGGTGTACGGGTTTGTGGCCGCCTTTACCCTGGTCCCTTTTCTGCGCCATCACTTTTCCGTGGGTACAGGGTATTCCTGGCTGGCCGCCAGTATCGTCTTGAGCTTCCTGGTCCTGCCCACCGTGGTCCTTATCGCCTTAAGCGCCGTGCACAGGGTGCAGCAGGATTTATCCCTGACCTGCTCGGCCTTGGGCCTGTCCAAGGTCCAATCCCTGGTTTCGGTCATATTCCCTGCCGCCTGGCCCGGTCTGCTGGCCGCCGGACTGCTCGGATTCGGCCGGGCTGTGGGCGATACCTTGATTGCCCTTATGCTGGCCGGCAACGCTCCCCAGACCCCGGATTCCATACTGGACTCCATCCGGGTTCTGACCGCCCATATCGCCCTGGTTGTGGCCACAGACAGCCAGAGCCCGGCCTATCGTTCCGTTTTTGTGGCCGGGTGCCTTTTGTTCGCCATAGCCGCTGTGATCAATGTTTCTGTCTTTTGGGTCCTGAAAAAATACAGTCGAACATATGCCCCGGAGTAAGGAGCGGATAATCATCATCTACGCCTGGGGGTGCGCCTTGGCTACTTTGGTGGTCATCGCCAGCCTGTGCGCTTTTCTCCTGGTCCAGGGCAGCTCGGCTCTGAGCCCCAGTCTCTTTTTTGGGGAGGCACCGGTGTGGCCGGCTCTGATGGGGAATGTCCCGGTTTGGGAGGGCATTTGGCCGGCCTGTGTGGGGACCTTGACTTTGGTCTTTCTGGCCACCGGGATTTCCCTGCCTTTGGGCCTGGGGTGTGGATTGTACCTGGCCCTGATGGCCACGGGGCGGACCAAGGATGTGTGCAGCATTTTGATCAATCAGCTGGCCAGCATACCCTCCATTATCATGGGCCTGTTCGGGTTTGCCCTGATCCTTTTTTTGCGCAAAACGTTTTTTCCCCAGGCCAATACCTGCCTTCTCCTGGCGGCTTCATGCATGGCTGTTTTGATTCTGCCCTATATTGTTCGTTCCACCCAGAACGCTGTGCAGGCCATTCCCCTTTCGCAACGGCTGATTGGCCCCAGTCTGGGATTGACCCTGGGCCAGAACATTGTGCACATTATTCTGCCCCAGGCCGGCAAAGGCATTCTGGGCGGCGTGATTCTGGCTGTGGGCCGGGCGGCGGAAGATACAGCGGTTATTCTGCTCACCGGAGTGGTGGCCAACTCCGGCCTGCCCCAAGGCCTTTTGGGAAGCTTCGAGGCCCTGCCATTTACCATCTATTTTCTGGCCGCGGAGTTTCGTACACCCCAGGACCTGCTGGTCGGTTTTGGGACTTGCCTGGTCCTTTTGCTGTTGACCTCGTCCCTGTTTGCCCTGGCCCATCTCATTCAGCGAGGACTGCACAGACAATGGAGCTGAGCAACCCCGCCCTTTTTCTTGAAGCCCAAGCCCTGACAGTGGATTTCGACCGGCAGCAAGCCCTGGATAGGGTAGATTTGCAGGCAATTCAGGGTGAAGTTACCGTTTTGCTGGGCAGGTCAGGTTCGGGCAAGACTACCTTCCTACGCAGCTTGAATCGGCTCAACGATGAATTAGGGGCTCAAACCAAGGGTTCGGTACGTTTGTTGTTGGATGGACAGTTGCGGGAGATCTTGGCTTCAAACATGGACCCTAACTGGCTGCGGCGAAGGGTGGGCATGGTTTTTCAAACCCCGAATCTTTTGCCCACATCCATTGCCAAAAATATCCTCACCCCCTTGAAGCTGGTCTCCAAGATGGACAAAGCGACCCGGGAAGAACAAATGCACAAGGTGCTCAAGCAGACCCGGCTCTGGGATGAGGTCCGTGATCGGCTCAAGACTCCGGCCCTTTCTCTGTCCGGCGGGCAGCAGCAGCGCCTGTGTCTGGCCCGGACCCTGGCTTTAAAGCCCCAGATTCTGCTTCTGGATGAGCCTACAGCATCTCTGGATTTTCGAGCCACCAGGCATATAGAGGAGCTGCTGCTGGAGCTGGCCGAGACCTATCCCATGATTATTGTCTCCCACAGCCCCGGACAGGCGGAGAGGCTGGCCCATGCAGTGGCTGTGTTCAGCCAGGGCCGGGTGGTGCAGGAGCTGAAGAAGGGGGAGATATCTTGTGCCGAGCTAAAGAAGTGTATTGATTACTCATGATACAGTTCGCAGCATGGATTTGACTAAATATTGTGGCATGTTGAACAGTTCTGAGTGTGTGGAGGGGGATGTGGGGCTTCAGAAAAGATTTTCCTGCTTTTCTTCTGCTCATGACAGCTTTGGCACAGAGGTTGCCCATTCAAAGATGACCGAACATTTTTTTCCGCCGGTGTTACTTGACGGACCTCTGATTCCCTTGTCTCAGGAGTCTTTTGGGTCTTCTCTGCTTTCTGATTTATACAATTCTCTGGGGCATGTTGTAATCGTACTCTGTGTTCAGTCCCACTAACGACAACGAGAAGCTCACATGGAATCTGACTTGGAGAATATATCTCGATTTCTATTTCATCATGGTCTCGCTCATAACGAAACTGACCTTGAACTTCCTCCATTGACCATGGATTTACAATTGATATATCTTTGAAAGATACGTTGTTAACTGATGTACCCTCGAGTTCAATTTCCAATTCTTTTTCATCTTCTTCCCATTTTGATTCGATCTTGAAAGTTTTTCCCCCGAAACCCGGGTTGAATGCCAAAAATACACTGAGAAGAATCAGGGCCAAGACACAGAAAGCACAACTCAGCTTATTCATAGTGTATACTCCATGTTTACATTATTTCCTACCAAAATGGTAGTTTATTTGGTTTCATGTACCCTTGTCAAGCTTGGCCGGGAAATACGAACACTGCCGAAAGGACTTTAAAAAACTGGGTATCCACTAAAGGTGTAGTGAAAGCTCAGGCTTAGCCTATCATTGTTAGCCCACTAAGGAGGACGTGTTGCAGAATGAGATTGCTTCTCAAAGTCACGCGCAAGAGGCCAATGCCGGGCTGAAGCTTTTCGATGCGACAGGAACCGGAATGCCCCGGCCGGAAATCAGGGCCGAGACAAGGTCCATACGGCTGTGGATTGGACTGGGGAAGCGGACTGGAAAGCGGCCCAGCTCCTCCAGGCTGTGGGCATCGCTTCCGGCAACCGGAATAAGCGGATAGCGAGTAAACCAGGTCCGGGTCTGAGCGTTTTCCAGGGCCGTATTCCGGCCGTTTTCCTGTTCAAGGATGGGGCAGAGCCCGGAGCGGATCAAATCACGATCAACACCGCGTCTGTTGCGGAAGGGATGGGCGCCTATGGCCGCTCCGCCGGTGGCCCGAACATGTCCCAGCACCTTTTCGGCGCTGAGTCCGAGGGGGAGATTTTCATACGGGCCGAAAAGCAGAAAGTCTCCTTGCCGGGTGGTGTATTCCTGGCCGATAATCACCACCAACCCGTTGCCCTGCACTCCCTCGGTTACCAGTTGCCTTGCGGCCATGGTATCGTGGTCGGTGATACACACCCCGTCCAGACCATTGTCCTGAGCATGATGTACTATGTCTTGCAGGGGAAGATTGCTGCACGAAGAAATAGTGCTGTGGACGTGGAGATCAAATAGCATGCCAAAGTAATCCTTCAATCAGGGTAAATTGTGATCAAAACCTACCCTTTTTCCCGAGGGAAAACAAATCGAAAATTATAATCCAAGCCCAGGTTTGAAATAGCGTTTGGTAATATAATCTAAAGGAAGCCTGTGCTTGACGGTTATTCCTGCATTCAATAACTTAGGTGGTCTTATGGTTCCCACGCTCTGCGTGGAACTCTTCTGGGCCGCTCCGCGGTCGATTGGTGACGCGGGAGCGTCCCGCTGTCGTTTTTTCGCAGAGCGCGAAAACGACACCAGCGATCAATGCAATTGCAACCAAAGCATGTCACGAGAGTTGTAACATGAGCTTCGCCCAGACCATTCTTTCTCGAAAAACCGGGGTTATCCACGGCCGGTTCCAGATTTTGCACAATGATCATATGGCCTATCTACTGGCCGGGAAGGATGAATGCGAGCATCTGGTGGTGGGAATCACCAACCCGGATCCCAGTCAGACGGCAAAGGATGATACAGATCCGGAACGCTCCGATTCCCGGGCCAATCCCCTCAGCTATTTTGAACGTCTTCTTCTGGTCAAGTGTGCCTTGGTGGATGCCGGTCTGGGGGAAGCAGATTTTTCGGTCACGCCCCTGCCGATCAATTTTCCGGAACACTATTCAGCCTATGTACCCATGCAGGCCACGTTCTTTCTGACCATTTATGACCAGTGGGGACGGCGCAAGCTGGAATATTTTCATTCCCTGGGGCTTACAACCAAGGTCCTGTGGGAGCGTTCCCCTGAAACAAAGGGCATCAGCGGCAGTCACATCCGGCAGGCCATGGCTGTGGGTCAACCTTGGGAGCATCTGGTGCCGGAGAGCACGGCTGTTCTGTGCAAGGCTTGGGGGCTGCCGGAGAAGCTGCGGACGGAATTGGCAAGGAACTAGATGAACCTGGAGCTGAAAAACCATTTTCCATATGTCTCCCTCCAAATGCCTATTTATCATCCTGGACGGTCTGGGTGACCGGCAATATCCCGAGCTTGAGGACCAAACACCCCTTCAGGCCGCGCATACTCCCAATCTGGACCGATTAGCGCGCCTCGGAGGCAATGGCCTGTATCATCCCGGGCGCCTGGGAGAGCCATTCCCCAGCGAAAGCGCTCACTTCGCCCTATTCGGCTACCCCCAGGCCCTGTTCCCCGGCCGGGGCCCGCTGGAAGCCATTGGTGCGGGGATTGAGCTGGCTGAGGGCGAGGTGGCTGTCCTAACCCATTTCGTGAGTGCCGAAAAAAGGGATGGTGTGCTGTTTGTGCGCTGGGATCGTCCGCAAGAGGTTGACGAACACGAGATCCAGGCCGTGTTTGATCAGGCGGCGGCCGGATTTGAGCACCGGGGGGTCGAGATCAGCCTGCATCGAACCAGGGGGCTTTTCGGAGTTCTGGTCCTCCGGGGAGAGGTCAGCCCACGGATTACGGACAGCAATCCTATGCGGGACATGGCCCCGGCCTCTGATGTCGTTCCCTGGAGCGAGGCTGGGAGCAATGTTCAGGCCGAAGCGACGGCCGAGGCTTTGCGGACCTATCTGCGCCGGACGTTCCATGCTCTGGAGTGCTGTGAGGTACAAATCTCCCGCAGACAGCGGGGACTGGCCCCAATCAACGCCCTGGTCACCCAGCGGGCCGGGCGGATGAGAGCTGTGCCGTCCTTTCCATCCCGCACCGGCCTGAAAGGGGCAAGTATCGCCTCCGGAGCCATGTTTGGGGGCTTGGCCGGGCTGGTCGGCCTGGATGCGCATGATGTGCAAAAAGTCAGGGATGTGCAAGCTGACTTCGCCGCCCGCCTGCGTTTGGCTGGCGAGCTCCTGCCGAGGTACGACTTCATTCATGTGCATACCAAGGCCCCGGACCAGGCGGCCCACAGCAAGGACTGCCGGGCTAAGCGGGAGGTTATTGAGGCCCTGGACCGGGCGCTCGCTGCCCACATGCCCATGCTGGCCCAGGATCCGAACATACTCACGGTCATCGCCTCGGATCACAGCACTCCGAGCAGCGGACCCATGATCCATTCCGGGGAGCCGGTGCCGGTGATAATGCGCGGGGAGACCATCCGCCGGGACCAGGTGCAGGCCTTTGATGAGATCTGTGCTGCCGGCGGCTGCTTGGGCCTGATGCGGGATACGGAGCTGTTTCAAACCGTGCTCAACGGGCTGAACAAAGCCAAACTGCAAGGGATTCGGGAATCGGCTGAGGAGAGGCTCTTTTGGCCTGGTCCGGCTTCGGACTTGTTGTTGGATGAAGGGGATTGGTAGGCAGTGGCGGCAGAGCAGTTGACGATTTTCATATCTCCATGAATAGACTCACGTATCTTGGGGCATATCGTAATCCACAACAACCTGTTAAACGAGGGCAGCCCCATTCCGTCATCCCTATGGGAAGGGGCTGCCCTGCCTGCAGCGCCTAGAAATTATAGTTGATGCCGGCGTTCACACCAAAGCCATCCATGTCAATATCCCCGCCTCTTCCATCGTCATCTGGTTCCAGCCACATATATTCACCTTCTACAAACAGGGATAAGTTTGAGGTGATCTTTTGATCTAGGCCGACCAAGGCAGAGTATGTATATTCGTCGTCCAGGTTTCCGTCGTCCTCATCGAACCAGACATAGCCTACTCCACCCCCTCCATAAGCGCTCAGTCCATTCGTAAATTGTGTTCTGAGCAACAGATTGGCTTGTATCGGGTACATGTCAGTATCAATATGCCCGCTGTCCAGATCTGTGATGTATTCACCCCGCAAATCTAAGCCCAGATCCACGCTTTTCAGGAGTGAGACTCTTGGTTTGGCCACAGGAGTGAAGACTGCATAGTGAAGTCCCCCACCGTATCCTTCATCAAGATCATCAGTGTCCTGATACACACCGTAAACACCAACCTGCTGTTCGAATTCAGAGAACGTTCCGTCAGCGGCCTGTGCACTGCCAATCATGGCCCAGCTGACACCAAGTACCAGAAAGAGATACCATACCTTGTTCATAAAACACCTCCTAGTCCAATTTGAAGTTGTCAGTTCTTCCAATCTGCATTTGTAGATTTTGTTAGCATTTCGGATGCCAATGTTGGATATATTTTTAACTATTTGAAATAAATTGCTTTAAAAGGTCAAGTACGTGCAAGTGCTTGTTGTTTGGAGTGTAGTTTAACATTTTTTATTTACAGCTGTTTTGCATTTCTTGACTTATGCCAAGGGTTTTAAGAAATAGCCAGCCGTTTGTGCCTCAATAACACTTTGCAATGTGCAGGCTCCCAGCAAATGGAGAACGAATTCAAGGAATGCAAAAGGAGGGAAACGCACGAGGTTTTATTCATTGTGTTCATACATATTCCTGCTCCTCAAACACCTATTAATTATTTTTTCAGCATCTGTCAACCAGGCAGGGATGTCGGTGTAGTCTTTACAACCGCAGATGCCTTATCTGCGAAGTTTTGCGGGATCTGCGGTTTCATTTTCTTTTCTGCCGCTGGTGGCGTATCTGCGGTTCCCGTCTTGCGCCATGCCCGCGCTGGCCTGTTCCCGGGAAGACGGGGAACCCTCATCCCGGTCCCTGATCCGGGCAATACCACGAGGGCATGTGGCATACATATTGCTATTTTTTATGCAAATACCGTGTGTTCCGCAGACGTTGGGGACAGCCACAGGGGCCCCTGGTCCTGGCAAATGCAGGCCCGCTGAAGCTGACACATTCACAAGAAGCATGTTATGCCCCGACAAAAGGAATTGGTCTGATCAAGATCGGCAAGATCATGGAGATCTTGTCCAGCGATACCAGAATCAAAGACGATCTACCGGCGTGGGCAGCCAAAGTCGGCCACGAGTATCTTCCTGTATGTGGAATGCCTGTCCCGGCAGGGCAATCTGGACAAGACCAGGTATGTATTTGAAAAAATGTTCGGTTTTGCCAACTACCTGGGGCTCTATGCCGAGGAGTTCGGCCCGCAGGGGCAGCACCTGGGCAATTTTCCCCAGGCCTTCATTCATATAGGCGCTGATCAGCGCGGCCTACGACCTGAATAGGAGGCTTTCGGCCGCCGGGGAGAGGGCTTAAGAAGCGTATTTCGAGGTATTTACCTTATGTGCCGACGAGGAGGTCATGCAAGTGTTCACCAATGAAGAAACAAGAAAAGATACGCAGCTTTCCAGGATTGATCCGGTCCTGAAGACCATGTTCCGCATACTTCTCTACACTATTGCCGTTTTTTTGTTTACATATAGTCTGCCTTATGCCCTGGAGCACGGGGATATTGCCGCCTTTAAGGAAGACGGTTTCATTGAATGGGTTCAAGTCCTTATACTTCTCGGGGCGATATTTATGTTCTTTCTCACCGGGGCATTGAATAAAGCCGTGCGCATTGTTTTTGCCGTGCTTTTTTGTTTCACAGTCTTTGCGCTGATCAGAGAGCTGGACGCCCTGCTTGATTCCCTGGTTCCCTTTGTCGGCTGGAAGTTCGGGTATCTGTCTCTCGCATTTATGGCTTTCCTGCTGTTTCGGCACTGGCGCGATTTTCTAAACCAGCTTCGTATCCTTCTCAGTTCCAGGGCAGGAGTAATCCTTTGGGCCGGCTTCATCGTGGCCGTGCCCATCGGGCAATTGATAGGAGACAGCCAATTCTTGGAAAGCCTGATGGGCGACGACTACTCCCGGGACTACAAACGGGTCATAGAAGAAATACTGGAGCTTATCGGCTATCTCTTGGTAATAATTTCCAGCATCGAATCCTACGTAGAGCTGATTCAGGAGCGGAGCTTCTCTTCCCTGGCCTTTTGGATGGCCCGAATGCCTTCTGCCCTCGAACAACCAGAGCATTTGAATATATCAAAAGAACATTAGATTTCGGCTCTTCCGCAAAGGGCAAACATGCTTAAAACACCTATACTGGAACGGTTAAATGGAAAAAATCTTGATCATTGGCTTCAAAAAGGCCATGGACGATGTGTGCCATTCATCTGGTGCACAACCTGATCAACAGAGCCCAGCTCGCCTCCTGTATATCCACGACAGGTCAGATTCAGACCGCAATTGGGACTCTTGTCCATGCCCAAGACTCCGACGATTTCGTATCCGGCCTGCACAGAGGCCTGAATATGAACCATGGGATAGATCAAAATTTCCCGGCAATGCCGGCGAAAATTGGGGTGGTCGTATTGTTCCTTGGTCATGCCCCATCGGTTCATGCCCAGATAGGTGACTTCCGGACAGGGCAGTTGCAGGAAGCCGCATCCAGACTGAATGTACTCAGAGACCGAGTCTGTGAATACGCCCCCAACTGTGGCCAGAGGCGGAACCTTGGCGTTGGCGTTTATTACGCAGTGGCAGGTGATAAGTATCTTTCGACTCCGATATATGCACCACCTTCCTCTTTTAGCTTTCCCGGGCCAGAAGAGCCGCCCCCAGGGCCCCGGTCATCTGCGGTGTCTCCGGGACCTGGACATCGACTCCCAAGCTGTCGGCCAACAGCTCCCGCATGCAGGGATTGTTGGCCACGCCACCGGCAAAGACCACACTGTCCAGGTTGCTGCTGACCCGGCGCAGCATGCTTACCGCCCTGCGGACCACGGCTGCATGCAGCCCAAGGGCGATTTCCCTGGGATCTTGGCCTTTGGCGATCAAGGAAGTGACCTCAGACTCGGCAAACACTGTGCACATGCTGCTGATGTTTAGAGACTTTTCAGCCCTTAAGGCCTCAGCTCCGAAATCCTGCAAAGAAAACCCCAGGGCCGATGCCATGATCTCCAGAAACTTGCCGGTTCCGGCCGCACAGCGGTCGTTCATCTCGAATTTTTTGACTCTCCCTTTGTCAGTCAGGGCAATGGCCTTGCTATCCTGGCCGCCGATGTCCAAGATGGCCTTGTGTCCCGGCAAGTGGTGCCATACGCCTCGAGCATAGGCCTTGATCTCGGTCACTGTGGGTGTTTCATATGAAACCTCGAACAGGTTGCGGCCGTAGCCGGTGGCCAGGATGCAGTCGTATGCTTTGCCCTGAAGCACTGTCGTGACCCCGCGTAAGGGATCAAACCCGGTATCCGTCTGTTCCTGATCCACGATCCGTCCGTTTTCAACAATAACCAGCTCAATACTCCGGGAGCCGATGTCTATTCCTGCACAGCGCATAGGTGATATCCAGTGTGTATTGACGAGGATTTGAGAATAATTTAGATCTATAAACAGTATGGATGCTGGTTTCTGGAGATATACATGCCTGTCGTGCTTCGCTTTGAAGGTTTAAAATTCTTTTTTTACTCCAACGAAGGGCTGCCTCCGGAACCTGCACATATTCATGTCAGACAAGCGGATGCTGAAGCAAAGTATTGGTTGTCGCCACAGGTACAGTTAGCGAACAATGATGGCTTTAATGCCCCAGCTCTGCGCAGAATTGCTCATTTGATCATTAAAAACCGCGAACAATTACTGGAAGCGTGGAATGAATATTTCTCCTAGATCAGTCACAATTGATCAAGATCGTTTTTGGGTTGAGCTCAACGATGGTCGGACTTTAGGCGTTCCGTTGGCTTGGTTCCCTCGCTTGCTCAATGCTTCTCCAGACCAACTTGAAGACTTTGAGCTTACCCCAAAAGGAATTCATTGGGATGCTTTGGACGAAGATATTTCCATCAAAGGTCTTTTGCTTGGGCAAGGTGACCTCACACATCGTCACGGTGAAGTAGCCTGAGAAAGCCCGTTAATACCTGACAATCAGTACGCCAGGGGGGGCTCTCACCTGGCAGCTACTTGAGCACCTCCAGAAAGGCCTCGATCCTGGTTGAAAGCTGCCCGGCGTCCTCCATGCTGTAATCGGTTTCCACCCGCAGGCAGGGGATGTCCTCTGCCTCCAGGGCCTTCTCCACCGGGATGGATTCCATAATGTAGGGCTGGCAGAACTGGATGCTGTAGTGGATGACCCCGTCGGCTTTGGAATCGGCGTACATCTTCTTGATCCGTTCCAGGCGGTCCGGATTGGGGGTAAAGATGGCGCATTCGATCTGGAAGTAGCGATCCACAATGGCCTCGATCAGTTCATCCAGGGTTTCTCCGGAATCATCCACCAGGTTGCGGTTGCCCCGCTCGCCCACGCAGGATTCTTCCCCCACAATCACTCCGCCGGCGGATTCCACCAGATAGGGCATCTTCCAGTTGGGCACGGCCATTGGGCACCCGGACATCAGGATTCTGGGAGTGCCCTGGGGCATGACGCCTTCCTTGTTTTCCACCCGTGCTTCCAGTTCATCGCACAAGGTGTTCACCGACTTGGTGAACCGCTCCGGGTTGTCGTAGAAAAAGACCTGGCTGGCCAGGAGCCCGTCCAGGCCGGAGATGGGAGCAGGGTCAGCCCAGCGCAGGCGCTGCAGCCTGGCCATGGCTTGGCGTTTGGCATTCACGGTCTGGATTCCCTGCCTTAAGCCGGTCACATCTATGCTCGTCCCGGTCAGCTCCTCCACCGCCTGCAGAAAACGCTTGTACTCGCTGCGCAAAAGGTCCCGGCCCTCTTCGGTCTTCATCTGGGGCATATCCATAACGTACATGTTGTCCACTAGATCCCGCAGCGTCTCGTAGGACTTCTTTTTCCCGTCGCAGGTGTTCTCACCCACGACCATGTCCGATACCTCCAGAAAGGGGCAGACCTTGCCCAGCTTGAAGCCGAAGGAGGATTTGATCAGGGCGCAGGTATTCCGGGGCAGGACCTTTTCCACTTCCTCCATGGCGAAATCAGCTCCGGAACACAGGCCGACCAGGGTGGCGTTTCCAGCCAGGACGATCTCTTCCGGGACAAACACGCAGTAGGAGCCGATTATCTTGCGCCCGGCCTGGTGTTCTTCCCGCAGTTCCTGGATGCGCTGCCCGTGCACCTGGCCCAGGACAAAGTCAAAATAGCGCATACCGTGGGGACGGTTCTTCTGGCTGAGATAGATATCCCGGTAGCCCTGGTTCAGGGCCTCCAGAAGGGCATCGTGGGCATCAAGATCCATGCCCAGCTCGGCCCACATCCGGCGGAAGTCTGTATTCATTCTCTCCTCCATATCTGCATTTCGGGCCCATTTTTTTACTCACCGAGCACACGTACCATATGAATTGCCTGCCATTCCAATTGGTTTTTGTAATCAACTGGTCGCTAAGAGATCAGGAAAGGTAATGGATGGGGACAGCTTGGAACGCAGCTTCACGGCTGGGAATCAGGAAAAGGCTTTATGACCGCTTGTGCTTGCACTGGCCGGCAGTTTGTTGATACTAGACAAGGACTGGATGATCGGGTCAGGAGGCTCGGCCGGGCTTCTAGCCTTGAGGGATAATGAACAGGGGAAAACAGGTTCTTGGACGTAGCCTGTGGACTTTTGGCGTTTGCCATCTCTTCTGTGTGCCCGCTTTCGGCCCGGTATTTTCTAAGCCCCGCCAAAGGGGGATCCCTGCCCCCTCCAGGCACTCACATGATGGACATTGTTTTCAGATGGACTGAGCATATCATGCATGTGAGTGCCTGGTTTCCCCCTTTTGGCGGGACCAAGAAAATGTGCGGGCCTGCCGCTTACGGCACACAGAAGAGACGGCAAACTCTTATAGATGCAATTCCACTTTCTGTGTCGAAGAGCCGGAAAATAGAGGAGAACAGTATGCTGCGGATCGACATCCCGGATTTTGGGGAGCTGAACCTGGAGCACGTGGTCATGGACTACAACGGGACCATGGCTGTGGACGGCGAGCCGGTCCAGGGCATCCGGCGGCGGGTGGAGAAGCTGGCCGAGCAGGTCCAGGTGCATGTGATCACCGCGGACACCTTCGGCAAGGTCCAGGCCAAGCTCGAGGACTGGGCCTGTTCAGTGAAGATTTTGGGCCAAGAGGATCAGGTCGGCCAGAAGCTGGCCTTTGTCCAAGACCTGGGAGCGGACAGATGCGTATGCGTGGGCAACGGCCGCAACGACCGGATGATGCTGGAGGCTGCGGCCCTGGGGCTGGCGATCATGCTGGAGGAGGGAACATCCAGAGAGAGCCTGCTTTCAGCAGACATCGCCCTGCCGGGCATTATCCCGGCCCTGGATCTGCTGCTCAATCCCTTGCGCCTGACCGCTACTTTGCGTTCCTAAACAGTTATTTCTAGGAATACGCAGAGGAAGCCCTTATTCCTCTTTTGGCTGCAGGTGTTCCGGGATTTCGACCATTTTCAAGAGCAGGGGCTTTAAGAACGACCAGCTGATGCCGGCCTTGTATTCCTCTTCCATGTCCCGGATGGCGTCCCAGCAGTTGTGACAGGGAGCCACCACCTGGGTGGCTCCGGTCTTTTTGATTTGATCCAGCTTGCAGCGCAGGCCCACGTTGCGCTGTTCCCGGTAGCGCCCGATGCCGTTTAAACCCCCGCCGCCCCCACAGCAGAAGTTATGCTCCTTGTTCGGGGTCATCTCCCGGAAATCGTCGGCCAGATAGCTCATGATCTCCCGAGTGGCCTGAGTCAGTCCGTGGTTGCGGATGTAGTTGCAAGAATCCTGAAGGGTTATCGGCTCTTTGATCTTTTTGGCCGGATCGATCTTCAGCTTGCCGCTTCGCAGGGCCTCGGCCACCCATTCCACATAGTGCAGGGAAGGCACCGGAGGCTGCCCGTCCCGGCGGCCGGCCCAATACGGCCCCTCGGTCACCGTAGCCCGGAAGGCGTGTCCGCACTCGGTGCCGACCATTCTTTTGGGCCGCAGCCGTTCCATGGCTTCATACACCGTATTCACTTGCATGGTGCAGGCCTCCCAGTCTCCGGCGAACATGGACAGGCTGGTCATGTCCCACCCGGTGCTGGAGACGGTCCAGTTCTCGCCGGCGATGTGGAACAAAATGGCCGCCTCGGCGATGTCGTCCGGATAGTGCATGGGCTCCCGGGCGTTGACCAGATACAGGATGTCCGCGTCTTCCTTGTCCACCGGGATCTGCAGAGAGGGCCAGTCGTCTTCGTACTCCTCGCACATCCAGGAGCAGGTCTCCACCCAGTCCTCAGAGGTCACCGCCATCTGGGCCCGGTACACCCGGTGCATGCCCGAGCCGATCTTCATCTCCCAGGGCACGAATCCCTGACTGAAAAGCAGGCCGCGCAGATAGCTGAACATAACCCCCATGTCGATGCCGTAGGGGCAGTACATCCCGCAGCGGTTGCAGCAGGTGCAGCGGGACCAGGCGTAGTCCATGGCCCGGATCATGAAATCGGTGTCCACCTTGCCTTTGCGCCTGACAATCTCGCCCAGGGTGGACTGGATCTTATAGGCCGGGACCTGCTTCGGATCCCGGTTATTGGTCAGATAAAAGAAGCAGCTGTCCGCGCAGAGTCCGCAATGGGCGCAGAGATCGAGCCAGGTCCGGATGCGTGACTTGCAGGTCTTGTCCAAGGCTGCCTTGAGTTTGGCGGTATCCACTGGCAGGTGCTTCATCTCTTCGTAGTACTGTCTTCCTCCTGTATCGGCCAGAAGGGCGTCCAGGTCTTCCTTGGATTGAACAGGTTGCGGAGAGCAAAGCTGCAGTTCGGACATATGGGTGACTCCGCTGTGAGGTTTTGGATCAAATGCTTTGGATTTCATCATCTACCAACTGATTCCCCGGCCCTTCATCCCGCCCCGCTTGATGCCGAAGTCCATCCCGATTTGGGCCCTGGTCAGGAAGAAAAGCACAATATGGGACAGCTTGGTCAGGGGTATGGCGATGAGCAGGGCCTCGCCCAGGATGATGTGGGCATAGAGCCAATACACATACCCGGGTGCGTTCTGGACGGCCAGCAACCCGGTGACGAACGGAGCCAGGGTCAACAGGAGAAGGACAATATCGTATCCAGTGGTCAAAATCCTGACTTCGGGCAGGACGAGGCGGCGGACCAGGATAATGCCGCCGGTGATGAGCACGGCTATGGTCAAAGCATCGGCTAGGGCCATGGGAATTGCGGGCCAGGCCAGGCCCAGGCGCTGGTGGGCAATGACTGCATGGCCCTGCAGAAAGAGGGGGGTGATGATCAGCCCGAGATGAAAGGTGAAAAAGACCAGGGTAAACAATGGCTTTACCCGCCAGTTCCGGGATCCGAAAGGGAGAATCCAGTGCCCGATGGAGCGCAGGGCTCCCTTGGCCCCCTGCTTTGGATACTGGGCATATGCCACCCGGTCCAGGCGCCAGTCCAGTCCTTTGATGTACACAGCTGCCCTGACCAGCAGGCCGATGATGCAGAAGGCAAAGGCCAGAACAAAGACGGGTCCGGTTAAGAGATCGTACATGCACTCCTCCTCACATAGAGCCTACTCGTCTTCATCCCTGCTGGTCAGAAAAGCCCACACACCGCCCAGAGCAACCAGCATCACTCCCATCAGGACATAGGTCAGGCCCTTGGTGAAGGACATGAACTCGTGAAGGGTGGAAAAATCCTGCATGGCCTTACTCCTCTGCGTATTCCGGATGTTCGAACAAGACAGGCATTCTGGTGACCACGAAGGTATACGCCAGAACGCCGAGGGTGACCAAGAAGATGGAGATGGAAAACTCCATCCAGGAGGGGAAGTATCGCTGGTCCGGGGCCAGGTGCCAGTTAAAGGCCACCAGGGACACATTGAACCGGTTGAGCACAATGCCCAGCACGGCCAGGACTGCAGTCCAACGTATAAGCCGGACGTTTTTTTCCCTGGCTCCCAGAGCGAAAAGCAGGCAGGGCAGAGCCACGAAGCCCCCTATTTCCAGAAGGTACCAGGCCCCGTAGCCGGTGCTCAGATAGGCCCAGTCATTGTCTGCGGCCAGGCTGGAGAGCTGAATGAAAAAGTAGCCGGCCAGGACCACGGCTCCGGCCTTGGCAAACCCAATGGCCAGGTCGTCTTTGTGCCTGATGTGCTCCGCGTCCATTTTGTGCTTCATAAATCTGGAGGACAGGGCGCCTTCGAAGATGACCATGGAAAGCCCGGCCACTATGCTGGAGATGAAAAAGCCCAAAGGGAGATAGGCGGAGTACCACAAGGGATGCAGCTTGGACGGAGCAATCAGGTACAGCCCACCCAGGGAGGATTGGTGCAGGGTGGATAAAATAACGCCGAAAATGGTCAGGACCAGGGTCATTTTGACCACGATGCTCCGCAGGCGGCGTTTTCCCAGCCACTCCAGGGCTGCCGGAGAGATCTCCAGGAAAAGCACAGTCAGATACAAGGCCACGCACAAGCCGACCTCAAAGAGAAAAGAGCTCGGTCCGGGCTGGACGATAAAGGGATACGGCAGACGCCAGGGGATGCCCACGTCATAGGTCAGGGCCAGGACCACCAGGGCGTATCCCAAAAATCCGGTGAGCACGGCCGGGCGGACCGCGAAGTGATACTTGTGCAGGCCGAATATGTACACTGCGGCGGAGGTAACAAAGCCTCCGGCGGCCAGGGCCACACCGCAGAGAAGATCGAAGCTGATCCACAGGCCCCAGGGAGTGTTGTGGTCCAGGTTGGTCACTGCCCCCAGCCCCTGAGTGAAACGAAGGAAGGTGACAATCAGCCCAAGAAGTATGATGCACCCGACCAGGAGGCGGCCCGGGGTGAGCTGAAGACGACTTCCTGCAGCCGTGCTCTCTTGAGACATCAGGAATCCTCCTTCTTCTGTTCGTCTGCCGCCCGGTCCAGGGCCTTTTGGACCTCTTTGTCGATGGCCGCCTGCTTTTCCTTCTCCGCTTTTTCCCTGACTTTCTTCAGCTCGGCCCGATGCTCTTCTTGAGCCTTTTCCAGGGCTGAGGCCACAGCCTCTTTTTTCGCTCTGGAGGCGAGAAGGTCTTTGCGCTTGGTGATGAAATACACCCCACCGAGCAGAACGGGCCATAAAGCGGTGACCATGGGTACGGCGGCCAAGGCCCCGGAGGTCAGCTTCGGGGCCGGGGTCGTTCCCAGGTCTTCCCGCAGGCCGAGCCGGTGGAATGGGACTCCGGAGAGATACATCCAGCTTGTCCCGCCCATTTCACGTTCCCCGTAGATGTGATCGATGTACCGGTCCGGATTCCGGCGGATACGCTCCTTGGCCTGGTACAGGACCTCTTCCCGGAGACCGAAGGTCAGGGCCTCTTTGGGGCAGGCCTGGACGCATCCGGGAAGCTTGTCCTGGGCTATTCGCGGGGCGCACATGGTGCATTTCATGATCCTGGGGCTGACCGGACGGTCATAGGTGTAGGCCGGGATTTCAAAGGGACAGGCGATCATGCAGTAGCGGCAGCCGACACAGACGGACTGATCATAGATTACAGCCCCTTCCCGGGTCTTGGTGTAGGCGGCGACAAAGCAGGAAGAGGCGCAGGCCGGCTCAAGGCAGTGGTTGCACTGGGTTTTGATGTAGACAGGCTGTTCTGCCTCTTGCGGCGTGTACTTATTCACTACGGTATAGGCCTTGTCATCCGGCCTGCGCTGGGCATTCAGGACTGAAAGATCGTCGAACGGCTGCTCCGGCTGGGGCAGTCCGTTGACTTCAAAGCATGCCTGTTCGCATCGCCGGCAGCCGATGCACCGGGTTGCGTCGAAGACAATACCCATCTGCCGCGCAGGTCCTGGAAAATCAGAGTGTGTTCCCGCCCCGGCCTGGCCGGGGGCCATGGTTCCCGCTCCGGCTGCACCGAGCAGGCCCAGGAATGTTCGTCTGTGCATATTCCAGCTCCTCGCCTTTACTTTATGTCCCTGATAATGCGGGATTTATTCTGCGCATGGCAGGCAGAACAGTCGGTGTTCGTCGGTTCGTCTATCTCCATCCGGTCGTGGCAGTCCATGCACATGCGGTGATAGGCAGCCTTCAGACCCGGGCGGTCCGGGGTAGTGGGCCCAAAGGGCCGGGCATGGCAGCTGGCGCAGGACGGCGGGTTTGCACTGGGCGGAGACTGGTGGTGACATCCCTGACACAGGGTAAACCGGTCCTGGTGAAAGGCCTGAGCCAGGGAATCGGGCTCAATTCCTTCCAGGAGGGCGAGCGCTATCCTGGCGTGCGGTAAGCTCACTGGACCATATTGGTCGGACAACCGATCAATAGTTACTTCCCGAGGCATGTTTTGGATCAGCTGCTGGGTGGTTTCCTTTTCAGAGGCTTTGGTCAGTCGATCCCGCAGTTTGGCCATGTCCCTGGAGGACAAGCGGACCGGGAAGGTCAGGGAACCAAAGGCTTCAGAGTCCAGCTGGATGGTGAATTCCTGGGGCAGAGGCTTGAGTTCGGGGTCTGGCGGCATTTGATCCCGGAGCGTACGCATGCTGTCCGCCCTGCTGGAGCGTTCCGTGGAGGACATGTCCAAAAGCTCCTGGTGGTCCGGGCTCCTGGGATCATGGCAGATTCGGCAGGTGTCTGTGTCTTGGCCCCAGGATTCTGTGCGAAAGACATGACATCCTGCGCATTCTGGCCTGCTTTTGGCCTGCTGGCGATGACAGCCCACACAGCTTTGCTCTGAGCCAGGGCTGTGCATTGCCTGGTCCAGGGTGATCATCCCTCCTTCTTCCGAGGCCTGCAGACGGTGACACTTGGTGCAGGGTTCCAGCCTGGATTGGTGATGGCATTTCCGGCAGGTGTCTGCTGATTGCTCATGGAGCTTGTGATCAAAAAGCACCGGTTGCATCAGGTTATGTTCCCCAAAATCACTGCCACCGGCCTTCACATCGGCCGGAACAGGGGCAATAAATGTTGCATCCGGCTGTCCCCGCTCCAGGCGGGGGAAAGTGTGGGTATCCTGGGCCGGTTTCTGGGTGCTGCTGTGGCATCCCCGGCAGGATACAGGTGCCTGAAGATCATGGTCAGAGGCGGAGTTGCGGGCTTGCACATGACAATTAAGACAGGAAAGATGTGCGGCCTGGCCCCAGGAGGGAGGTTGTCCTCCGGCCAGGTACTCCGGAGAAACCCGGGGTGTGAACAAAGATTCGGCCGGGGCCTGAGACAGCGAGGACAGGGCCGTGCGGGTGTCCTCTCCGTGGCATGCCCGGCAGCCGAGCTCTCGGCCTTTGGTATGGATCAGCTTCTGGCTCTGAGGGTCATAGGTATGATGGCAATTGCCACAGCCTTCGTCTTGGTTGGATATGGAGGCAATATGATCGGCATGCAGGACGAGATCCATGCCGGCCTCGGCCTGTTCAGGTCCGTTCCGGGGGCCGGATCGGTGGCAGCTCCGGCATTCGCCCTCCAGGGGGCCTGAGTCACGGCCCTTCTTGTTCTGGGTCCGATGACAGGACACGCACCGGTCGTGATACAGGGCCTTGGCATCTTCTTTATCCGCAGCCTGAACCTGGGAAAAGGTGAATACTAAGCTGCCGTTGACCCGGGGATGACATGCTGTACATGCGTCCCCCTGGCCGGCCAGGGCATCGGTGTGCAGATCATGGGCAAAACGCACTGGAGGAAGCTCTCGTTCACCAAAAGCCTGCATGGAACGGATCTGAATGAGCCCCGGGCGATTGGCGGTTTGCCGCTCTGCGTTTCCGGCCCGGACAAACCCAATGGCTCCAAGGACCACAACAAGGCCCAGACATATCGCGGCTGTACCCCTAAGGCCTGTTACCGGGTGTGAGCCGTCTCCTCTGCCTTCACTCCTGGGTCGCCGACTCCTGAACATGAAATCCGATTCCTTTGGTCAAGGTTTGAGCCCAGGCAGGCTGTCCTGCCGTTTGGTGCCGCAGCTGTCCGAGTTCGGGCAATACGTCTTGTAGGACCTGAGAGAGTTCAAATTCAGTGCTTATGAGTCTGCTCGGGACTGGCTTCTCTTCCCGGGCTGCGGTTGACATTGGCTACTGGACAGGCGGAGCGGAGGACCACTTGCTCGACGGTACTGCCCATATCCGCCTCATCCAGGTCCGCATCCTTGGCATGGTGGGCCATAACAATCAGGTCGGCCTCCTTCTCCCTGGCGAACTTAAGAATTTCCACAAATGGAACCCCCTCCCGGATATCGTAGGTAGCGTCCTCAAAGTCCCCCAGTCTGGAAAGGTAGTGGTACTCCAACTTTTTTTGGGCCCCTGCAATCGCCTTCTCAATAGTCTCCTGATCCGGAACTATACCCGGGTGAAGGTGGTTGAGGTCCAAGGCATGGAAGATGTGCAGGCTGCTTTGGAGGTCTTTTGCTGTTTGCAGGGCGAACTGAAAGGCCGCATCCGAAGGCTTGGAAAAATCCACCCCGACCACGATGTGGGTGAAGTAGTTCCAGCAGGTCATGCATGGACGATTAACGATGAGTACCGGACACTTGGCCGCCTTGCTCACCTTGCGCAGGGTATTGCCCACAATAGATCTGTATTTGGAGATGGCCACGTCTTCATCGCTGGTATGTGCGCCCAAAATGATGCAGTCGGCATCGATTTTTCGGGCCATGCGCAGTATTTCCCGGGACGGGATGCCGGTTGCGACCTCAAACAGACAATTGGTGTATGTCTTTAGCTGCTTTTCGTACAAATGGCGCAGTTCTTCCAGGACCCAGTCCGTATAGTCCGAGCTGAGCACCTCCAGGTTTCCGGATCTATAGTCCTGGACTCCTTGGCTGAAACCGTGGCTGGGGATGCCCAGGACATGAAATACCGTCAATTCAGCCTCATGCACCCGGGCCAGATCAAAGGCCACCCGTGCCGCATTGTCGCAGGCCGGGGAGGCGCTGGTGGCGAAAAGTATCTTTTTAAACATGGGCGAACTCCTTGGTCGCTCCTTATTGCCGGGTTTCCTGGAGCGGGCAGCACGGACATAAGCATACTTATTCAGTATGAAATTTGACCGCAAAAACCAGTGGTGGATTCGGGCCTTAGCCCAGCAAATCGTTCATGGTTTTGAGCAGGGCCTCTTTGTCCACCGGCTTGTCGAAAAAGGCGTCCGGGCTGAAGTATTCGCTGTCCCTGTCCTGATCGTACTTGATTCCCAGCTCGTCCTTTAAGCCGGAAATGCCTATGATGGGAATATCCTTGAGCCCAGGGTCGTTGCGCATGAACTTGCAGACGTCAAAGCCTGAATACAAAGACTCCATCATCACATCGAGCAATACGATGTCCGGAACCTCTTTGGAGATGAGTCTGATGCCCGACTCCCCATCCGGGGCTGTCAGTACAGAGAATCCTCTTTTGGTCAAAAAAGTTTTCATGGCCAACACATAGTCCTGGTTATCGTCGATAATCAAAACATTTTTAGCCTTTTCCATCTCGACCTCCCCCTGGCTGGTCATGTTAACCCCTATGCCTGCCAAAGGGCAGGCACGCTTTAGCTAACGAAGCACGAAAATAATGCCTTAAAAAAGGCCATTAGAGCATAATTTTCATGTATCCATTTTCATGAGAGATTCTTCGCTCGCAGGCTCGCTCAGAATGACAAACAAAGGCTGTTCGACACAGAAAGTGGAATAGCCTACAGAAGAGATGGCAAACTCCAAAAATCCACAAGCTACGTCGAAGAACCCAAACAAAAGAATGGCGGCCTGCCCGATGGTTCTGATGCCTTCTTGTCATTCTGAAGGAGCGTAGCGACTGAAGAATCTCTTGTATTGTCTATACGTGTCTGGTCCGTGTGTCCACATAAAGCTTCATTGCATGCGCAGATTGCTCATAAAGGCGCTGAGCTGGATCGGAAATATGATTCGAAACAGGCTTCCCTTCTCCGGTTTGGCCAGAACCTCGATTTTTCCGTGGTGATTTTTGACGATCCTTTCCACAACCATCAATCCGAGTCCTGTGCCGGTGTGGCCTTTCGTAGAGTAAAACTCGGCGAATATATTTTCTTTTGTTGTGGAATCCATGCCCCTGGCATTATCTTCCACCTCGAACATAAAATGAAAGTCGTCGTAAAAGTCCAGGCGTAAGTATACAGAGTGCTTGCTTTTCTCCATGTCCTGCTGGCAGGCCTGCAAGGCATTCCAGACCAGGTTGCTCAAGGTCCTGGAGATCCCGGCCGGATCCATCTCCTGGGCCGGGACATCGGGATTGACCTGGAGCTGAAGCTGAACCCCTATGGATTGAGCCTTGTCCGCATACAGCTGTCCCGCCTGCCGGGCGAGATCTGCGGGCAGAATCTCCTGAAAGGCGGGTTGTCTGTCTTTGGCCGAGTAGAGGATGTTCTGGGTGATGCGAGTGATCTCGGTTACATTCCGCTTGACCATGTCCAGCCCGTTCCGGGAAAGCTCCTGGTCCAGATCATGGATGCCCTCCTCCATCAAATACATCCCCCCGTGCAGCCCCTCCAGGATATTTTTGATGTCGTGGGAGAGCAGGGCAATGGACTGGCCCAGGGTCACCAGTTCCCGATGCATGTTCTTGATGGTGCCCACATTGGCCAAAAGCTTTATGGAGGCTGCAACATCGCCGACCACATCAAACAACGGTGCGGAAAAAGCCAACATTTCGAAAACAGTTCCGTCCTGAAGGTAAATCATCTCCTCCGAGACATGGAACCCTTTATCCCGGAAAGTGTCCCGGACCGGACAGTCGGGGCACTGATGGTGAACGCCCTTGAGCACGGCATAACACTGTTTACCCAAGGCATTCGCACCGAAATCGCTTTGAAAGCTGTGGTTGGCAAACAGAATATTGAAGTTTTTGTCCTGAATCATCAGGTAGCAGGGCAAGGCATCAATGATGCTTTTAAAGGTTAGGTCATGGAGGCCGCTTCTTTGGGAGATATCCATACGGTTCCCGCTTTAATCGATCTGATCAGTTGCTGCTTGGGGCATGAACTGTATTTGCGGACTGCCGATGGTTATTACCTGACAGTTGGCGAACTTGGAAACATTGGCGGCTGTCTTGATGTAGACCCGCCTCTTTTTTTCTGATCGTCCGGCTGTGCCCATGATGATCATATCAATAGCATTTTCATCAGCATATTTTATGATTTCTACATCAGGAGAACCCACCCGGACGATGAAAAAATATTCTTTGAGATCTTGGCAACGCTCACGGTATACTTTTTTCAGGGCACCCAGTTCCTCCAGTCTCCTGCACTCATCTACCCTATCTGATTCCTCGCGGCATTTATGGTGCCCCAGGTTCTCATCAAAGCAGATATCGCATGGGTTTACCGAGGGAATGACGTTCATTATGTGCAATGCAGCCTTGTGTTTTCGGGCCTGATCAAAGGCGTGCTCGAACGCTGACTCTGCATCATCAGAGTAATCAGTACAGTACAGAATATTGCGATACGTTCTTTTGCTCACAATGCCGCCTCGAGCTTCTTCCTTCGGACTTTTTATCTTTTATCTAGCCGGGAATGGAAAATGATGTCAATACCTCCTTGAAAGGTAGGGAATGTCTTTGAGTGGATTATATGGATATTCAAATAGATATAGGATAAAATTTTTATCAGATTAGGCTTGCCTCTAGCGGAGTCGGCGCACTATGCTGGCAGCACCGGGTAGATACAAGGAGCAGGAGCATGCAGAATTCCAATCGGGCCACAGGCTCCCTGGGGACCTTCGGCGGGGTGTTCACCCCCAGCATTTTGACCATTCTGGGCATCATCCTTTTCCTCCGCCTGGGATTCGTTGTGGGCCAGGCCGGATTGCTCCGGGCCCTGGCGATTATCTGCCTGGCCAATGTTATTTCGGTCCTGACCTCCATCTCCCTGGCGGCCATAGCCACCAACCTCCGGGTCAAAGGCGGAGGGTACTATTATATCATCTCCCGCACATTGGGGCTGGAGTTCGGGGGGGCCCTGGGCATCGTCCTGTTCCTGGCCCAATCGGTGTCCATCGGCTTTTATCTCATAGGTTTCGGCGAGGCCCTGTCCGTCCTTTTGCCCCCGGGCCTGTGGACCTCGCCCCAGCTTCTGGCCCTGTACGCACTGTTGCCTCTTTTTCTTCTGGCCTGGCTGGGGGCGGACTGGGCCACCAAATTCCAGTACCTGGTCATGGGCTGTTTGGTCCTGGCCCTGGGCTCCTTTTTTCTGGGCGGAGGCCTGAAGTGGGAAATGGCCACTGCTGCTGCCAACTGGAGCGCCCCGGCCGGGGGCCTCGGGTTTTGGGCTGTATTTGCCGTGTTCTTCCCGGCAGTGACCGGCTTCACCCAAGGGGTGAACATGTCCGGAGACTTGCGGGACCCTACCCGCAGCCTTCCATTGGGCACTTTTGCCGCGGTTGGCCTGTCCATGCTGGTGTACGTCCTGGCTGCCGGGGTCCTGGCCGGCAGCCTGCCGGCCGGAACCCTGCAGACGGAATATGCGGCCATGCAGACAGTGGCCTACGGCAGCTGGCTGGTCCTGATCGGGGTAATCGCCGCCACCCTGTCCTCGGCCATGGCCTCCTTTCTGGGAGCTCCCCGCATCCTGCAGTCCCTGGCCTCGGACCGGATCTTTGCCTGGCTTCTGCCTTTTGCCCAGGGAGTCGGCCCGATGAACAACCCCAGGCGGGCGGTCCTGCTCAGTGCGGGCATTGCTCTGGGCGTGGTCGGAATGGGAAAGCTCAATGCCATCGCTCCCCTGGTTTCCATGTTTTTCCTTCTCTCCTACGGCCTGTTGAACTACGCCACCTTTTATGAAGCACGATCCCAAAGCCCGTCTTTTCGGCCCACATTCCGGTTCTTTGATTTTCGGCTCAGTCTGATCGGGGCCGTGGCCTGCCTGGGAGTCATGCTGGCCATCAGTCCGGCCAGCGGAGTGGCTGCTGTGGCCGTGCTCGGCGCCTTATACCAATACTTGCGCCGGACCAGCGGTCCAGCCAAATGGGCGGACAGCCAGCGCTCCTATCATCTGCAGCAGGTGCGCACCCATTTGCTGGCCGCTGCCCGGGAAAGCGAGCACCCCAGACATTGGCGGCCTCAGATCCTGGCCTTTTCCGACAACCCGGACCGGAGGCCGCAGCTGTTGCGGATGTCCCAGTGGCTGGAAGGCGGAAGCGGCCTGACCACAGTGGTCAACATCGCTGAAGGCCAAGGAGCCAAGGCCTTGAGAGACAGCAAGGAGCAGCAGGAGGCACTGGCCAAGGACATAGCTGCCAATGAATCCCATGCCTTTGCCCTGGGCGTTGCCGCCCCGGATCTTCGAACCGGGATACACATTCTGCTTCAGTCTTACGGGGTCGGACCATTGCGGGCCAATACCGTCCTTCTGCACTGGCTGCACAATGCCAGCCATGCCGGTCGGGTAAGCGAAGATCCGGCCTTGAACCTGCGCACCGCCTTTCGTCTGGGGCACAATATCCTGATGCTGGATGCCGGGGAGAGCAAGTGGCAGGCCCTGGTTGAGGATGCAGACCGGCAGCTGCGCATCGATATCTGGTGGTGGGGAGAAGCTACCAGTCGGCTCATGCTCCTGCTCGGTTACCTGCTGACCAGGGATTCCTTTTGGCAAGAGGCCACCATCAATGTCCTGGGGGTGCAGGGTGCGGCTGAGGCGAACACCCAAAGCAAGGACCTGCAGGAAGTGCTGGACAACTACCGGGTTCAGGCCGAGTCCTCCTGGGTGGAGGCTGGGGATGCCTCGGCTGTGGTCAAGCATTCTGCGGATGCGTCTCTGGTCTTTCTGCCTTTCGGCCTGCGCCGTTTTGAGATCGTGGATCCGTTCGGCGGGGATGTGGACTGGCTTCTGCCCCGGCTCCCGGTCACTGTGCTCTGTTTGGCTGCGGAGGATCTGGATCTGGATGCGGAACCGGAAGAAGGTCCGGCTGGGGAGGCGGGCAAGGCGGTGCATGCCTATGAGGATGCCCGGGCAAAGCAGGAAAAGCTGGAAGATGAAGAGAAAAAGGCCGCTGCCAAGGCCGATGATCTGCATCAAGAGCTGGAAGCGGCCAAGATCTCCGGAGCAAGCGAAGAAGAGCTCGCGGCCAAGCAGGATGCCTTCAAGGAGAGTGCCGGGCACAAAGATCAGGTGGTCAAAAAGTCCGCAAAAGCCCGGGCCAAGGCTGAGGCGGCCAAAAAGAAGGCAGAAGAGCTGGGAGGCTTGACCCCTGAACCTGAGGAAGGGGAAGGGGACGATAAGAACGGCCGCCAGGATGCCGGGTAGAGGCCCGTTGACTATGGCCGGAGCTGTCAGGTACGAGATATTGTCTGCACTCAGGATAAAGATGCCGGTGGGTGATGTCAGAGACGGCCTTCCGCTGATTGCAGGCAAACCCGCGTGCCTACCAAAACGCAGGCACGCTAGCGCTAACCAAGCATGAAAATGATGGCTCCAAATAATGCCGGGGGGAATGTATGGACGTTATGAGTTTGGATTCCCTAACAATAGAGACCATGTCCCATTGCGAGGCCGAGGTGATCGCCAAGGATATCCAGGGTGACGACTGTCTGCAAAAGACCCTGGATATTCTGGAGCGGATGCGGTCAAACGGTTTTCAGGCGGTGGTCTGGGCTGACGGCGAATATCTGGGCGGTATCTGGTACAATCCCATTCATGAGAAGTGGACCGCCGAGCTGGTGGAAATGGAGTGGAACGATGCCCCAGGAGCCGCCCAGGTCAAAGGGCAGCTCCTGGAAATGGTTGAGGAATGATGATTCTTCGACGAAGCCTGTGGATTTCTGGAGTTTGTCATCTCTTCTGTATGCAATGTCCACTTCCTGTGTCTAAGAGCCGGAGTGATGAGGTCAGCTTATGGAAGCCATGAGTTTACCTGGTCTGGGTGGGTGCGGATGTAGCGCAGGGCCTTTTCATAGGGATAGAGCCCCTTGTCGTCGTGAATCCAGACCATGAGCTGGCCCATGTCCTCCGGTTCCCAGTAGAAGTTGTCCAGGAATTCGGCGACGTCCGGCATATCCTCGGCCAGCCCCTCGCGGGCGATTGTATTGATGTGCTCCTCGCCCCCGAAGACACCTTTGGGATCCTCTAAGAACTTGAGTTCCCACCGGGCGAACATCCAATGGGGCACCCATCCGGTGACCACTATCCATTCCTGCTTGCTGATAGCCCGGCCCAAGGCGCTGGTCATGGTCTGCTCACTGCCCTGGGTCAGGGTGAACCGTTCCAGCCCATACGCCCGCATGGCCTCCCGCGTATTGTGCATCACCCCTGCTTGGGGATCGATCCCCACGATCATCCGGTGGAACTTGTCTGCGTACTCGGAAAGGTCGGCTATGGACTCCGCCTTGATGTACGGCTTGTTCCGCAGCCCGGTGGCCGCAGTCTGCCGGCCCAGGGTCACGTTGGGCACCACCAGTCCGGTCTTGGCCCCTTCCAAATTGGGCCCCAGGTCCACGCACTGATCACTGTACTTTTCGTAGTATTTCTTCTGGGTTTCCGGCAGCCAGGCCGAGACCATGGCATCCACTTCGCCCTCGGCCACGGCCTTCCACATCTGATCCGCCTGCATGGGCACAATCTCGCAGCTGTGCCCCAGCTTTTCCTGGATAACGGCCCGGACCAGGTTGGTGCTGGCTATTTCCGAGGACCATTCCACATAGGCCAGCTTGACCGGTCCTTTGTCCGCCGCCTGGACCGGTGCGGCGATCCAGGCCAGCAGAACGGCAAGGAGCAGAATGGGCCATATTCGGGTGTCTTTTACAGAAAACATAAAGACTCCTTTGAGTTGGATGAAAACTGTTATCAGCTTCTTGATCCCGACCGGATAACTGATAACGCATCACTGTCCATGTTCCGAAAAGCCTAATCGTCCCAGCCGTACTTGTCCACATAATTGCGCAGGCCGCGCAACACCGCCCAGCACATCATGAGCACAATGACGGCAAATGGCAGTCCGGTGGTGATGGCCGCAGTCTGCAGGGCCACCAGCCCGCCTCCCATGAGCAGGACGGCAGCAACCAATCCCTCGGTAATGGCCCAGAACAAGCGCTGGGGCTTGGGGGGGTCCGGGTTGCCCCCGGCGGTGATGATGTCGATGACCATGGAGCCGGAGTCGGAGGAGGTCACAAAGAAGGTGATGATCACCAGGATGGCCAGCAGGGAAGTAATCATGCTGAAGGGAAAGTTTTCCAGAAAGACGAACAGGGAGACGGGAATGTTTTCCTGCACCGCCTTGGCCAGTCCGCCCATCCCGAACTGTTCAATGAATATGGCGCTGTTGCCGAAAACGGTCATCCACAGGAAGGTGACCACCGTGGGGACCAGGAGGACGCCCAGGAGGTATTCCCGGATCATACGGCCATAGGAGACTCGGGCGATGAACATGCCCACAAAGGGGGACCAGGCGATCCACCAACCCCAGTAGAACACGGTCCAGCCGTTCTGCCAGGTCCCTCCGGTATAGGTCTCGTTCCAAGTGGACAGGGTGGGGAAGTTCTGGATGTAGCTGCCTATGTTCTGGATAAATCCGTTACAGATAAACAGGGTCGGGCCCAGGATGAGGACAAAAAACATGAGTATGGCCGCAACGGCAATGTTCACCTGACTCAAGAACTTAATTCCGGAGTCCAGTCCCCGGACCACGGACCAGGTGGCAACTGCGGTAATGCCGGCGATGAGAACCACCTGGACCCAGGGAGTCTGGGGGATGTCGAAGAGGTGGGCCAGTCCGGCGTTGACCTGCTGAACGCCGAGCCCCAGAGAAGTGGCTACACCGTACAGGCAGGAGACTGTGGCCAGGATGTCGATGACATTGCCCAGGGTGCCGTAAATCCGGTCCCCGAGCAGGGGGTAGAATATATTGCGGATGGACAGGGGCAAGTCTTCAGAGAATCCGAAAAAAGCCAAGCCCAGGCCGACCAGGGCGTAAATGGCCCAGGGGTGCAGCCCCCAGTGCAGAAAGGTCAGATCCATGGCTTTTTGTGAGTTTTCAGCTGTTCCGGCTTCCGTAAAAGGGTTGCCCACAAAATGGAACATGGGTTCGGCTACCCCGTAGAAGAGGATGCCGATGCCCATCCCGGCGCTGAAGAGCATGGCGAACCAGCCCAGGGTGCTGAACTCCGGTTCAGCATCCGGACCGCCGATGCGCAGGTTCCCGTAGCGGGTGAACAGCAGGCCGAAGCAGAAGAGGAGGACCACATTCATGACCAGGACAAAGAACCAGCCGGTGAAGTTCGAGATCCAGCTCTGAACACTACTGAACATGGCATCCGCTGTGTCCCCCAGGACCAGGGTGAACAGCACCCCCAGGATGATGATCCCGGCCCCGCCGAAAAACACCCAGGGGTGGATGTCGTATTTGAAGATCTTATTGTCCAGATTCTGGAGGGTGTGCGACATGCGCCGCGAAGAGTTTGTATCGGTCATGGAAACTCCTTTAGTTGAGTTTGGTCAAAACAGTCCTGCCGTCCTCTTCTTCGGTCATTTCAAAGGCATCGGCAGGTCTGAAGTTGGGCAGGCACAAAGTGGCCGGGGAGCAGACATATCCCCGTCTGCGGCGGAGAGTGCGGAGGAAGGCTTCCTCTTCCTCCAGAAGCCCCGGTATTTCGTAGTAGTGCTTATCCCTGCGCTGCAACAGAAGAAGATGCTCCTTCAAGGTGTATCTGGAGATGCCCAATTCCTTCATGATCTGCCTGGCGGTCTTGCCTTGGGCGATCATGCCGCGCAGACGATCGGGGCGAAATTTTGTTGAATAATCACCTGTGGCCATGCAGTTCCTCCCGTGGGATGCTCTGAGGAAAAGTGCGGTTTATGCATTTTATATGCGGCGGGCAAAAAAGCGATCGCGGCCTGGATGAATCACCCTGGGTGGAGGGCTGATACGAGGCCTGGGGCACAACGGAAAGGAGGCGGATTAGGTGATTTTAGTCAGGATGATCTTATCCTTTTCCACGGTCATTTCAAAGCGATCACCGGGCTTAAATCCCGTCTTGTCCAGCATCTTGGGGGAGAAGATGATTCCTTCCCGGGTATAGGAGGGGTGCGGATCCCGGCTCTCGTCGTGAAGCCCGGGAATTTCGTAATACGCTTTGTCCCGGTGCTGGAGCATGAGGAGATGTTCCTTTAAGGACCACCTGGAGATGGACAGCTCTTTCATGATTTCCTTGGCCGTCTTGCCTTCCTTAATCAGCTCTCTGAGCTTATCCGGACGATAATTGTGGCTGAAGCTTCCATAACGCATGTCGCGTACTCCATTCGTTTGCGCGGCACTGGAGCCGAGATGCCCTCATCCCGCAGTTGTCATGGGAAATATTATCACATCTCCTACCAAAGAAGCGGTGCAAGGTCAAAACTTGGATTGTGTTGTCCAGCGAAACATTCTGCGCTATGTTCGCCCGACCTTGTACTGCAAGGGTCCTGGACAACTGCACGAGTCAAAACGTGCTGAAATCCCAAACTCTTTGGGCCTTAAGCCGGAGGATATATGGAGACCTGGCTCCTCGCTGCATGTACAATTTTCATCATCGGGATTGCGGTCATTGTCCTTCGTTTTGGGCGGCCGGCTCCGGAGAACCGGGGGCAGGCCAGGCTGGCCTCCAAGCTGGACGATGCCTTGTCTGTGCAGACCCTTGCCCGGCTGGACAGCGGTTTCGATGTCTATTATGCGGGCCAGGCGGTTATCCCTTCGGCCCTGTTGTTCGTCCCCCGGGAGGACACCCTGTCCTGGAAGCTCAGAACCGGATCCAAGGGCTGGAAGCCGGTCCAGGACCAGGAGAAGCTCAACGATCTATTTCTGCGCATTCGCCGGGAAGACTCGGCTAAGGCCTACAAGCTGTGGGTTCTGCTCCCCCCCTCCTCCCTGACCCATCTTGCCCCCGGCTATGCATACCTGTTCTCTCCCCGCCCCCTGCCGCCCCAGAGGGTCGCCGACTCCCGCAACCAGGTCAGCGTGCACCCATTGCCCGAGTATAACAGCAGTCTCTACGGCTCACGCTGATCCGGATTCGATAGTAGATGCGCAGGGCTACACAAAGCTGCTTGTGTCCACGTCCAGGAGGACGCTGTCCTGTATCCAGGACGGCAGGGCATTGATGGCTGCGTACAGGGACTTTTCCGGAGAGGAGAAGTCCAGTTTGTCCTGGACAAAACCGTCGATATCCGGAGCGTTGCCCGCGACCAGCTCCCGAACCACGGCGTGGGTGGCCAGAGGGGCCCCCTGGTGCTTGTCAAGCACGAAGGCGAAGGAGAGAGCGGTGCACAGCATGGGCATGACCGTGAGTGAGGAAAGCCCCTGCTCCAGACAGAGGTGAGCTGCATAGATGGCATCCACGGCCGCGTGCTGAAGCATGAAGCCCTGATCCCAGGTATTATCCCTCACCCCCTTGCTCAGGGCCACATCCCACTGTCGGGTCCCGCCTGCCCCGTTATTCAGAAAGTCGAAGAACTGGGCTTGGGACTGTCCGGTGAGCGGTTCCTGGAAGCACTCGGACTTGAGGGCCGCTCCGGAGCAGATCCCGGTCAATCCATTGAAGACCATGAGCTGGCCGATGAGTTTGACCTCCGCTCCGGCGGTGACTCGTTCTCCAAAGAACTGCGGGTTTCCAAGCTGCTGCAGGATCGGCTCCAGTCGTTTGTACAAGGCCGGATCGCCGCTGGCCAGGATAAGCATGGTTGCGGCCTCGGCCCCGGCCGGACCGCCGGTCAGAGGATAGTTGACGTAGGCAATGCCCTGCTCCTGCAAGAAAGAGTGGGCGGACAGGGCAAAGCTGGAGCTGACCGTGGACAGATGCAGGACAAAGGGCAATGGATCGCACCTCTGCTGGATGATCGGAGCCAGGGTACGCAGGATCCGGCAGTCGTCCCCGTTTTTACCGGCACAGATGACCACTCCGTCCAGGTTGCCGTCTCCGATCACGGCCTCCAGGTCCTGGACCAGCTCGGCCCCATGGTCAGACCAGGCTTTCCGGCACCTCTCCCGGCGCTCATCCCTGGTCCCCCGGTCGTGAATGCGAACGAATTGCGCGCTGTCTGAACCGGACAGATGTCTGGCTGCCGGACTGAGCATGAGCCCCAGTCCACCTATGCCGACGAGTCGCATAGTCATGGCTGTCTCCTCACTGCGTTTGGTTCTTCGACGTAGCCTGTGGATTTTTGGAGTTTGCCGTCTCTTCTGTGTGCCCACTTTCGGCCCGGTATTTTCTAACTCCCGCCAAAGGGGGATCCCTGCCCCCTCCCGGCTACTCACGCGCAGATCACTGCTTTCTGTGTGACTTAAGCTTACCATACACGTGAGTGCCGGGTGGCGGGACCAAGAAAATGTGCGGGCCTGCCGCTCACGGCACACAGAAGAGACGGCAAACCCTTATGTAGGCAATTCCACTTTCTGTGTAGAAGAGCCCTGCATTTCTAGTCGTTGTTCAGCTTTACAAACCGAATAGTAAGAGGGGGATAAAAAATCATATTATTTTTCTTGACAAGGGATGCCCTTGGTCCTAACAATAAATGTGAATGACGTGAAGTTACATTGCACATGAATCGAAAGCTTCATCCTGAGATAGTGCAGGTATAAAAGATTGCTGTAAAAATAAGTATGAAAGATCTGCATACAGTTAATCTTTCCAGGTCCTTCTTCGAATAAAAACCATGTGTAATTTGGTTAAAATGTGTTGTTTTTAAGTCAATTCTTGTTCTTCTGAAATCAAGATATCTAGGCGCTATAAGCAAAAAAGAGTTTGGTTATGTCCTGGTTGATGTTTGCCGCTCTCATGCTGTCCCCCTTGGCTGCTTTTCTTGTATGGAAAAAAGGCGCGTGGCTTGGAGGGTCTGTTCCTGCTGTACTCACTAAGCCAGCTGAGTCAAAGGAAACGCATGAAGATTCGTCCCCTGTTGCCGTTTCAGTGTATCGGGAAAAGAAGCACGCTGAAGCTCAGGAAGCCAGGATCGTCAATGACCTGGACAGAATGATCGAAGCATTGGAGTACGAGGAAAAGCCGGTTGACCGGCATCTTTTGTATCGGGACATAATCGCCCACACCTTCCCCAAGCGGCATCAGGATCCGAAGGCCCGGGACATTTTCATGACCACCGCCCAGGCTCATCTCAAAGAGATTCCAGGGATTATAACTGAGCTTATGGACCGGTTCGGGGCAAAACCCTACTTCTTCACCTTCAGCTATTATGCCATAGCCTTGACCGAGGCCTTGGAGTTCGACAGGGCCATGGAGGTCTGTCGCCTGGCCCTGGCCTATGGGGCCAAGGACGCTCTGGGCGTGGGGTTTGACCGGCGCATCGAGCAGATTGCCAAACGCAAGGCCAGGATTGAGGCCAGCAAGGCGGCATAAGGCGTCCCCCATGCCCCACCGGCTTGGTTTGTTCCGCTGTTCGTGTCGAACCAGGCGGCTCGTGGGCCGGTCTCGCTCTGATCCCGGGGCAGCCTCCGGCTACAGCCGGAGCTTTTCGATGTTGTTGACGATCCCCTGGGTGAGGCGTTTGGCGTACTCCATGTCCTGTTCGGAGAAGTCCTGAAACACTTTGGCGGTGAAGTCTTCCACCAGCCTGGTCAACGGCTCCTGCAGTTCCCGGCCCTTGGATGTCAGATACAGGTTGGTCCGCCGTTTGTCAGTTGGATCGGGGCGGCTTTCGACCAGCCCTTTCTTGGCCAGGAGGTTGACGATCCTGGAGATGGTGTATTTGTCCCGGCCGGTCTTGTCCGTGACCTCGGTCAAGTACAGACCTTCCTTTTCCCACAGGCAGCACAGCACAGACCACTGCTCCGGGGTGACCCCTATTCCGGACTGATGCAGGGAACGGTACAGTGCGGTTTTCATGTGCATGGCGGTGCGTACAATGAGATAGTACGTTGACTCGTGCAGGGGGAAGGCTGTGTGGTTCGCGGTCATAAGCTCCCTGAAAACGGGTATGCGGTCTTGAACATTCTTGGTTCCTCTTGGTTGTCCCAGTCCAGCCGGATCAAGAATAAATGAGATACCCCGATCGGGGCAAGCCCTTTCAATACGGCTTTGCGCATTGGGGTTCTTCGACGTAGCCTGTGGATTTTTGGAGTTTGCCGTCTCTTCTGTGTGCCCACTTTCGGCCCGGTATTTTCTAAGTCCCGCCAAAGGGGGATCCCTGCCCCCTCCCGGCTACTCACGTGCAGGTCACTGCTTTCTGTTTGACGAAAGCATATCATGCACGTGAGTGCCGGGTGGCGGGACCAAGAAAATGTGCGGGCCTGCCGCTTACGGCACACAGAAGAGACGGCAAACTCTTATGTAGGCAATTCCACTTTCTGTGTCGAAGAGCCCGCATTGGTTAGGAGAATCCAAATCGAAATCGGGATCGCTATCGAAATCGAAAGGATATGTCATTCGGTGCAGGAGGCAGCCTCAGCTTATGGATATCGATCCCGATCCCGAAGAAAGAAAATCTTAACAAACGGATGCACTGGACGCTCATTCTTCGCGCCAGTGATCCTAAGTGTTCAGAGGGTATCAGCACTTACGGCTTTGCGGCCTGGAAGTGCAGATTGAAGGGATCGCCGGGAATCTCCCGGACGGAAATATCCGTGAAACCGGCCTGTTCCAGCATGGCCACTGCCTTCTGCCGTCCCCACATCATGCCCAGCCCGGCGCCGTTGTCCGTGAGTCCCACCGGCATGCAATGCATCAGGCTGACCGTGTAGAGAAAAGGCCCCAGGGGATGATCTGCGTTGTCGGCCAGGCGGCTGCTGGCGGCAATGTCCACCATGGACAGCAGGCCTCCAGGCTTGAGCATGCCCAGGATCCCCTGCAGCGTCTTTTCCGGATGGGGCTGGTCGTGTATTGCGTCGAATGCGGTGACGTAGTCGAAGCAGTCCATCCACTCCTGGTCTCCGGCAATGTCTGCTGCGTCCTGGTGGATAAACCGGATATTGCTCAGGCCCAGCCTGGCGGCTTCATTTTGGCCCATGGCCAGGGCCTGGGGGTCGATGTCCAGAGCGAGGATGCGGCTGGCTGGAAACGCTTGGGCCATAAGCAGGGCGGCTGTGCCCCGGCCGCACCCAACGTCGCAGACCTGAATCCCGTTTTGCAGGGCGGCCTGTATCCTTCCTTCCGCGACTGAGGGCAGAAAGGATTCCACCAGGGTCTGTCTGTGCTTGGCATCGGCCAGCTGAGCCATAAAGGCTTGAAAATCCGCGTAGTTCTCGTAGTCTACGCCCTGGCCGGTGGCAAACCCCTGGGCCACCCGGTCGTAGGCAGCCTGGGCCAGCAGAGGTGTTTCCTGGGTGTACACCCCCATGTTCGCCTGTCCGGCCCGCCTGGTTATCAAACCGGCGTGTTCCGGGGGCAGAAAGAAAAGATCCCGGCCGTCCCGGTCCCGGCTGAGCTCGACAATCCCGCCGCAGACCATGACTCCAAGCCATTCCTGGATATAGCGCTTGGACAGCCCGGCCTCCTCGGCGATGTGCTCTGCCGTGGTCGGCTGGGCAATGCGGTCCAGGACATCGAAGAGTCCGGTTCGGTAGCCCAGGCCCATGGACAGATTCAAGGCGCCGTAGTTGAGGATCCCGGTCATTTTTTGGGCAAAGGCCTGGGCCTTGGATTCCGAGAAGTCGTTCATAGCAGCTCCGTATCCGTTTGCATGGGACCTTGCCAGCGAGGCGCTGAAGGCCTGATCCCGGCCGTTGAGGTGTTTGGGTAGATGACCAAGCTGTCGCTTTCGTCGTGGCCTGCATCTGTATCCCAAGTAGAGGCCGAAGAAAAGTCCGTAAAAAAATCGGGTGCAAACGAGTTTTTGGGGCTTGACTGATCGGTGTAGATTGGGCTACGCTGATCACAATTTGAACATGAGAAAAACTCCAAACAGGAACACACTGCGATGAATCTGCGTACAGGCACCTGGTCCATCTATTTTAGCTTTTATTTTTATTTTTACGGACCTGGTCTGCCTGGCGTTCGCTGAGGAGTAGTCAACACATTATCCCAGAAGCCGTGGCAGACCACACAGGTCTCCACGGCTTTTTCTTTCTGGGCCGTGGGGAGAACCTCACGGCCCTTTTTCATGTCCAGGCCGGGAGTCAAAGCATGATGTCCACAGCACAACGGAAGAGGAGGAAAGGATGAGCATTTCGCGCGCCCAAGGGTATATCCGGTGCGGCAGCCGAAATGACCGCACCTTTAGCTGGTCCACACAACATATTGAAGAAAGGAGGAGATGATGCACGCAACCGACGACATACGAATTCAGGGGTACACGGCCATGCAGACACCACGGCAATTAAAGCACGAGCTGCCTCTTTCTGCTGGGGCAGGGGAATGTGTGCGCACCGGGCGAAAGACGATACAAGACATTCTGGATAAGAAGGACCGCAGGCTGCTGGTTATATCCGGTCCCTGCTCCATCCACGACGAGGAGGCCGCTCTGGAGTATGCCCACAGACTGGCCCGGCTTTCCCGGGAAGTGGACAGGACCATGGTCGTGGTCATGCGGGTCTACTTTGAAAAGCCAAGGACCACAGTGGGCTGGAAGGGCCTGATCAACGATCCCAACCTGGACGATACCTGCGACATACAGACCGGTCTGTACCGGGCCAGGAGACTGCTGCTGCAGATCAATGAGCTCGGCCTGCCGGTGGCGACCGAGATGCTGGATCCCATAACTCCCCAGTACGTTGCCGATCTGGTCAGCTGGTCGGCGATCGGGGCCAGGACAACAGAGTCTCAGACTCACCGCCAGATGGCCAGCGGCCTGTCTATGCCGGTGGGGTTTAAAAACAGCACAGACGGCAATCTGGGCACAGCGGTGAATGCCATGCAGGCCGCCCGGGCCCCGCAGACCTTCCTGGGCATCGATCAGGACGGCCAGACCTGCGTGGTTAAAACCGGGGGCAACACATACGGACATGTGGTCCTGCGTGGCGGGGAAAAGCCGAACTACGATCCCATAAGCATCGAGGAAACCAGGCTGAATCTGATCAAGAAAGGGCTTCCGGAAGCCGTGATTGTGGACTGCTCCCACGCCAATTGCCACAAAAAGCATCAGGGCCAGGGCAATGTGTTCAAGAATGTCCTGGAGCAGATCCTGCAGGGCAACGAGGCGATCCTGGGGCTCATGCTGGAGAGCAATCTGCATGAAGGAAGCCAGAAGTTCTCCGGCGATCCTTCGGCCCTGGAGTACGGGGTGTCCATCACCGATGAATGCATTTCCTGGGAGACGACAGAGGAGCTGCTGCATCATGCGCATCGCCGGTTAAGTCGAGTCAAGCTGCAGGCGGCGTAAGACGGAAGACAGAAGACAGAGGACAGACGTCAGAGATCAGAGGTCAGAAGACAGTGGTCTGTAGTCAGAGGGCAGAAGACAGGGGAAGAAGAGAGTCTCTGTGGAATGCTGCTTTGATCTGCGGATCACGCTGTAGGGGCGGATAATCATTCGCCCTTTTTCGACCGTGCGGCGAGGCGATCCGGGCCAAAGGCAACACCCCCCGTAGCCCCCCTCAAGGGGGGACAGACAGAAGACAGAAGACAGATGTCAGATGTCAGAGGTCAGAGGTCAGAAGACAGAGGACAAAAGACAGAGGAAGAAGGGAGTCTCGGTAAAATGCTGTTTCGATCCGGGGGATCACGCTGTAGGGGCGAATAATCATTCGCCCTCTTTCGGCCGTGCGGCGAGGCGATCCGGGCCAAAGGCAACACCCCCCGTAGCCCCCCTCAAGGGGGGACAGAAAGAGGGCAGAAGACAGAAGACAGACGTCAGAGATCAGAGGACAGGAGACAGAAGACAGAGGAAGAAGGGAGTCTCGGTAAAATGCTGCTTCGATCCGGGTGATCACGCTGTAGGGGCGAATAATCATTCGCCCTCTTTCGGCCGTGCGGCGACGCGATCCGAGCCAAAGGCAACACCCCCCGTAGCCCCCCTCAAGGGGGGACAGAAAGAGGACAGAAGACAGAAGACAGAGGACAGACGTCAGAGATCAGAGGTCAGACGTCAGAGATCAGAGGTCAGACGTCAGACGTCAGAAGACAGAGGGCAGAAGACAGAGGAAGAAGGGAATCTCGGTAAAATGCTGCTTCGATCCGGGTGATCACGCGTAGGGGCGAATAATCATTCGCCCTCTTTCGGCCGTGCGGCGACGCGATCCGAGCCAAAGGCAACACCTCCCGTGCCCCCCTCAAGGGGGGACAGACAGAATACAGAGGACAGAAGACAGAGGACAGAGGACAGAAGTCAGTAGGCAGTGGACAGTGGTCTGTAATCAGAGGGCAGAAGACAGACGTCAGAGATCAGAGGTCAGAAGTCAGAGGTCAGGGGAAGAAGGGAGTCTCTGTGGAATGTTGCTCCGATCTGCGGATCACGCGTAGGGGCGAATAATCATTCGCCCTCTTCGAACTCTTTTGCTTGTGGGTTGGTATTTCAGGAACATTTATCTCCATCATCCAAGGCTTACCATGCACGAAACCATCGTCCGAACCCAGGGGCATACATCCCGTATACGTGTCGGCCGGCATGAAGATGACCTGGCCGCCCTGCTCCCCACCCAGCGGACGGCCATCATCACGGATGAGCGAGTCTTTGCCCTCTACGGCCGCAGATTTCCGGACTTTCCGGTCCTGCGCATGGGCACCGGAGAGGGGGTCAAGACCCTGGACACCGTGGCCCGGCTGGCCAGGGAACTCATGGACCTGAACGCTGACCGCTCCTGGTTCATCCTGGGGATCGGCGGGGGGATCGTCTGCGACACTGCCGGGTTTGCGGCCTCCATTTATATGCGGGGGGTGCGTTTCGGGTTTGTGCCCACCACCCTTCTGGCCCAGGTGGACGCCAGCGTTGGGGGAAAAAACGGAGTCAATCTGGACGGGTACAAGAACATGCTCGGGGTCTTTCATCAGCCGGAGTTCGTGCTCTGCGATCCGGGATTCATGTCCACCCTGGAAGACGAGGACTTCTCCTGCGGCTTGGCCGAGGTGATCAAGCATGCGGCCATTGCCGACCCGGACCTGTTCGCATTCCTGGAGTCCAACCGGCAGGATGTTCTGGCCAGGGAGCCCCGGGCAGTAAAGCGCCTGGTTGCCGATTCAGTCCGGATCAAGGCCAAAGTGGTCGGCCAAGACGAAAAGGAGGGCGGGCTGCGCCGGATCCTCAACTTCGGGCACACCCTGGGCCATGCCCTGGAAAGACAGACCGGGGTCTCCCACGGCCGGGCCGTGAGCCAGGGCATGGCTGCTGCGGCCGAGCTTTCGGTCCGCTTCGGCCTGTTGTCCCGGTCCGAATGCGACCGGTTGACCGCCATGCTTGCAGCCTACGGCCTTCCGACCCGGATGCAGGCCGATCCCGCTTCTCTGACCCAGGCCTTGGGCCGGGACAAGAAACGGGAGGGCGGGGATGTGCATTTCGTCCTCCTGCAGGGATTGGGCCGGGCCGTGATCCGGACTTTGCCTCTGTCCGAGGTGGAAAACGCCCTGTGCAGCATAAGCTGACCTGTTGGGTAGCCACTCCCAGTCGGTATCGAAATCGTGCCTGCGCCTTGGCAGGCATGTGGGTTTGTTGTAAAAAAGCCCGCTCTTTATAGACAAGAGCGGGCTTGCAGTCAGTTCTTGGTGCTGGGATGAGCTATTTCCCGGACCGCAGCTTGTGCTTCTGGATCTTGCCGGTGGCTGTCTTGGGCAGCTCGCCGAACTCGATCTCCTTGGGCACCTTGAACTTGGCGATCCGTTCCTTGCAGAAGTCCTGGATCTCCTGGGCCGTGACCTGGGTCCCTTCCTTGAGCTTGATATAGGCCTTGGGCACCTCCTGCCACTTTTCATGGGGCATGCCGACAACGGCAACCTCCAGGACCGCCGGGTGTTCATAAATCGCGTTTTCCACTTCCACAGAGGAGATGTTTTCTCCGCCGCTGATGATAATGTCCTTGAGCCGGTCCTTGATCTCCACATAACCGTCCGGATGGGTCACGGCCAGGTCCCCGCTGTGGAAGACCCCGCCCCGGAAGGCCTCGGCTGTTTCCTCGGGCTTGTTGTGGTAGCCGAGCATGACATTGTTTCCCCACATAACGATCTCGCCGATGCTTTTCCCGTCATGGGGCACGGGCTCCATAGTATTGATGTCCAAAACATCCATATAGGTGGTGGTGACATAGGGCACACCCTGCCTGGCCTTGATCTTGGCCCGCTCTTCAATCGGCAGGTCATCCCATTCTTCTTTCCAGGCACAGAAGCTGTGCGGTCCGTAGACCTCGGTCAGGCCGTAGCTCTGGGTCACGTTGCAACCGATGGCCTCCATCTGGCGGATGATGGATGGAGAGGGCGGTGCGCCGGCGGTGTTGATGACGAACCCGTCCGGGACGTCCACCGGGTTACGGTTGGCATAATCGGCCATGGCCGAGAGGACCACCGGGGCTGCGCACAGATGTGTGGCTTGGTTCTTGGAAATCGCGGCAAAGATGTCTTCCGGGACGACCTTGCGCAGGCAGATGTGCGTGGCCCCGGGGGCGTTGATGCCCCAGGGGTGGCACCATCCATTGCAGTGGAACATGGGCAGGGTCCAGACGTACTTGGAACGGTGATGGATGTGATACTCATAGACCTCGCTCAAGGCGTTCAGGTACGCCCCTCGGTGGGAGTAGATCACGCCCTTGGGCTGGCCGGTGGTCCCGCTGGTGTAGTTGATGGTGATGGGCTGTAGCTCGTCGTCCACTCCAAAATGAAAAGACTCCGGCTGCACATCCAGGAACTCCTCGTAGTCCGGTCCGTCAAAGGCCTTGCCCTGCACATCGCAGACATTGACGATCTCAATGCCTTTGATCTCGTCCATGATGGGCTCAATGGAAGGTGCGAATTCAGTATCGATAAACAAGATCTTACTTCCTGAATCCTGTAGGATATAGGAAATCTCCCGGGACGAGAGCCGGATGTTAATGGTTACCAGCACGGCGGAAAGCAGGGGCACGCCCTGATGGGCCTCCAGGGTCGGCGGGGTATTGGGGCAGAAGAAGGCTACTTTGTCGTCCTTGCCGATCCCCCGCTGCTTGAGGGCTGTGGCCAAGCGTCTGACCCGATCCTTGAACTGGGCGTATGTGTACTGGGTATCGCCGTAGACAATGGCTGTTTTTTCCGGAAATGCGTAGGCGCTGCGTTCCAGAAAGTGCAAGGGGCTTAAGGGTTCATAGTTGACGCTTCGATTCATGGGACCTCCTTGGGTTTGATCGGGCCTGAAAACCTCTCTTTGCATACAAAACAATGTTTAGACGAATCGTCAGTACGGTGTCAATCCGCCCTTTTGCCGCTTGAAGCGTCCTTTTCCGCTTCTTCCTGCAGGACCTCCTCCTGCTCCCGGACCGCTTCTTTGTGCTCCTGGTCTCCGGCAAATCCGGCCTTGCGCCGATCCAGCTCCTCAATGGCCTCGATCCGTCCGTACAGGACCAGGGCGTCTCCCCGCTGCAGCAGGGTATCGCCCACGGGATTGCCGATGAATGTCCCGTCCGGCCTGCGCACGGCCAGGACATTGATCCCTTCGTTTCTAAGCCGGGAATCTTTGATCAGCCTTCCGGCCAGCCAGTCGCTTTCCCGGATCTTCAGCTCTGCCAGCCGGTATTCGCCGGTCAGATGGAGCAGGCTGGCGTAGTCGGTGATGTTCAGCCTGGTGAACCGGTTGAGCATGCCGTCGATGATCCGGGAAAGCCATCTGTCCACCCAATGGCTGGAAGCAAACCCCCACAGGACACAAATCCCCCCGATGAGCAGTCCGATTCTCAGGGTCAGGCTGGAAGCGTCTCCGCGCTGCACAAAGCCCAGGATCAGGGTGGACACGGCGGCCACGATCCCGGCGTTTCCGATCAGAATGAGGAGCATGACGATTCTGCGCCGGACCGGATGGTTGACCACCATCTCGGATTCGCTGGTGGTGAACCCGGCTCCGGAGAACGCGGACCTGGCCTGGAACTTGGCCGACTCCCTGGTCAGGCCGGTATGAGTCAGGGCAATGGTGGCGATGCGGGTGATCAGAATGGACAGAAAAATGACCACCAGCAGGGAGACAATGGAGATCACTGGCCGGCTCCTGGCACGGGTTGGACAAGCATTTCCATATCACGTCGTGCGATCTGGCGCAGGGTGCACTCCTTCCATAATGGGCATCAACCTATGCCCTCCCAGTCTTCCAGTCAATCGAGACTCCCGGGTGAAGCCGCATCGAATCCATGGAGATTCTGATCCGCTCCGAGAGCAATGAAAAAAATATTGCTTGCCCCTTGCAGGACAAAGTGAGTGTCGATATGTTGACGCCAAAAAAGCAGACGAACTGTACACCATGACCGAGAGCAGGGAGTGGAAAGGCGGCTGGAGCCTGCGGGATCAGATCGAGAGGGCCGCTTTGTCTGTACTCAACAATATCGCCGAGGGTTTTGAACGGGGGACCACAAATGAGCTGCTCGCGTTTTTGTATATCGCCAGGGGCTCTGCCGGAGAGGTCCGCTCCATGCTCTGCTTTCTGGAACGCCGAGCTGCTTTCAGCAATTTCAAATCTCAAATCTCAAATTTGAGATCCACAGCCGAGAGCTGCTCCCGCCAGCTCAGGGCCTGGGCCGATCATTTGCAGAACTCGGAGATCAAAGGTCAGAGGCATCTGAATGAGAAATCCAGGAAGGGCTACCAAGCCAGGAAAGAGCAGGCCGACTTCCGGCAGGAGCTTCTGGAGAAACTGCCTGCTGGGCATCCGCTGCGGAGGAAGGGGTGAAGAATATATCACGCCAATGTTCAGATAAAGTAAGCCAATCATGAGGGCCAAATGACGTACTATGCACATACACTTGAAGGTAGTCCTCCCAGTGAATGGCAGTTGCTTGAAGATCATCTTGAAAAGGTTGCTGAACTGACAGCCAGGCATGCTTTGGCTTTTAATGCTTCGGACTGGGGGCGCCCCCTTGGGAAAGCCCACGATGTTGGCAAATATCGACTAAAGTTTCAGGATAAACTGGTCAAGCAGTCCAGTCGCAGGGTGGACCACAAAGGTGTAGGGGCCAAGTTGGCATGGGAGTCGTGGGGGCAACCCGGAAAACTCCTGAGCTATTGCATTGCTGGACATCACGGCGGACTTCCCAATTACGGGCACTCCCAGACGGACAACAGCATATCTCTCAGGGATCTCCTGGAACAGGCCAGCTCATTGCCGGAAGAGACTCCCGACCCCTTCCAGGATATTTCATTGCCAAGCGCATTGCCTTTTCAGCCGAAAAATGCCTTCCAGATTGCCTTTTTTACCCGCATGCTCTTTTCCGCCCTTGTGGACGCTGATTTCTTAGATACTGAACGATTCATGGATCCGGAAAGATATGCGGCCAGATCTTCCGGCCCACCGCTGGTAAAATTGCTCCACTCCCTGAATGCCAAGCTTGCCGGTTTTGATTCGCAGGGACGAATCAATCAATTACGCAGGGATATTTTGGACCTGTGCCGGGAAAATGCAGACCTTGAACCTGGGCTGTTCACTCTCACTGTGCCCACTGGAGGGGGCAAGACGCTGAGTTCCATGGCCTTTGCACTGGAGCACGCCCAAAAGTATGGTCATCGTCGTATTATCTATGTTATTCCTTATACTTCGATTATTGAACAAAATGCCAAGGTGTTTCGGGATATTTTCCCACCTGATGCAATTGTTGAGCATCACAGCAATTTTGATCAGCGTTCGCTGCCGGAAGACAGGGACCAATTCGGGGCGGGTTTGAGGCATCGCTTGGCCTGTGAGAACTGGGATGCCCCGGTAGTGGTGACCACCAATGTCCAGTTTTTTGAGTCACTGTACGCATCCAAGACCTCCAGATGCCGGAAGCTGCATAATATGGCAGGATCGGTAATCATTCTGGATGAAGCCCAAATGTTGCCTGTTGAATATCTCAAGCCCTGCCTGCGTGCCTTGGAGGAATTGACAGAGAATTATCAGGCTAGCGTTGTGCTGTGTACTGCCACCCAGCCGGCATTGAAAAAGCGTGATGAGTTCAAGCATGGTCTGGCGGGAGTACGGGAAATAGCCCCGGACCCCAAGAGAATGCACCAGGAGTTTTTGCGCACTCGACTTGAGGATGCCGGAACCCTGGCCCTTGAAGACGTGGCCGAATTGATCCGGGACAAAGAGCAGGTGTTGTGCATCGTCAATACCCGGACCCGGGCCAGTGACTTGTTTGACCTGGTGCATAGGGAACCTGGAGCGCGGCATCTAAGTGCTTTGATGTGCCCGGCTCATAGATCGCAAGAGCTGAAAGAGATCAGAGAAGCGTTAAGGGCTGGTGGACCATGCCGAGTGGTGAGCACCCAGTTAGTGGAAGCCGGCGTGGATGTGAGCTTTCCGGAAGTGATTCGTGAAATGGCTGGCCTGGACTCCATTGCCCAGGCGGCAGGACGCTGCAACCGCGAGGCTGAGCTAAAGGATTTAGGCAGAGTGACAGTGTTTACTCCTGAGGAAGGGCTGGCTTCAGCCTTTAGGCAAGCTGCTGGAAGTGCCCAAAGCACCCTTCGGCATTATGGAGATGATCCTTTTGCCCCTGAGGCTGTGGAGTTCTTCTTCTCTGAGACCTACTGGCTTCAGGAGCAGCTTTTGGACAAAAAGCAGATCCTGGAGGAATTCAAGGTGCCCCTAAACTGGGCCTTTCGGGATGTAGCCAATCGGTTTCGCTTGATAGAAAATATCATGTGCCCGGTCATCATCCCCTATAACCAGGAGGCGGAACAGCTGATTGAACGGCTGCGTTTTGCCGCCGCACCAGGAGGTGTTCTCCGGGAACTTCAGCACTATACGGTCCAGATTTATGCACATCAACTTGAAGCCTTGGATGAGGCGGGAGCCATAGAATTTGTTGATGAGCAGTATCCTGTGTTGATCGACAAAGAACTTTACAGTACCCAGCAAGGTCTCAAGGTCCCAAAAGAACCAAGAAAATCTGAGGAGTTTATTTGCTGATAGTCAGTATTCAGCAAGGAGGAAGCCGTGGCACAAGGAGTTCAGTTGCGAGTGTGGGGGGATTATGCCTGCTTTACTCGCCCGGAGATGAAGGTAGAGCGCGTCAGTTACGATGTCATGACCCCTTCGGCCGCTCGGGGCATTCTGGAGGCCATATATTGGAAGCCAGCCATTCGCTGGGTGATTGATCGGATCCACGTTATGAAACCCATTCGTTTCGACAATGTGCGGCGAAATGAAGTAGAGTCCAAGATTCCAATTAAGGGAGCAACCGGGGTGAATGCAGCCATGAAAGATGGGAAAACACCCCTGCGGCTGAATGTCGAGGACAGTCGTCAGCAGCGGGCAGCCATGGTGCTCAGGGATGTGGAGTACATCATCGAAGCGCATTTTGAGTACACCAATGGGGAAGATAAAAATGACGGAAAGCACTTGGAAATGTTTAATCGACGTGCATCCAAGGGGCAGTGCTTTCATCGTCCATATCTGGGTTGCAGGGAGTTTGCCGCCTTTTTTGAGCCGGTACAGGGACAGATCCCGGAGTCTTTACTGTCTGGTGAAAGGGATCTGGGCTGGATGCTTTATGACATTGACTACCAGGAAGACATGGCTCCGATTTTTTTCCGGCCAATCATGAAAAACGGCATTATTGATTGCCGCAATCACAAGGCGGTGGCCAAATGATACTGCAAGCACTCAATGATTATTATGAGCGGTTGCGGGCTGATCCAGATCAAGAGGTGTCTGATTTTGGGTTTAGCTATGAAAAGTTATCTTTTTCGTTGGTGTTATCGGAGCACGGAGCTGTGATTCAAGTTAGGGACTTGAGACGGTTTGAGGGGCGAAGAGTTTTTCCAAGACCAGCGGTGGTTCCAAAGCTTCCAAAAGAACGTTCAGGAAAAAATGCTCCGTCCTACTTTATGTGGGATAAGTCAAAATATGTATTGGGATGTGAATTAGATAATGATGGCAAAGAAGATTACTATAAAAATCAATTTTATAGCTTTGCTGAAGTGCACCATGAGATATTAGACGCTAATAAAGATGTCGGTGCAAAAGCGCTTTTGAGTTTTATTGATCAACGGATATTTGGCCAGATTCCGGAATGGGCTACGAAAGATTTATTAAGTACTGGGTTTATAGCCTTTGAACTTGATGGAGAAAATGGTTTTCTTCATGAAAGACAGGAAATAAAAGATTCTTGGCAAATATATCTCAGAGAAAACCAATCTGAAGTAAGAGGGCAATGTCTTATAACAGGTAAAAAATATTGTCCTATACCACGATCACATCCACAAATGAAAAATGTACATGGAGCACAGTCTTCTGGGGCTGCGTTGGTTTCCTTTAATGCACCTGCGTTTGGATCATATGGAAAAGGGATTTCTAATCTCAATGCCCCTGCCTCTGAACAAGCCGCCTTTGCCTATACCACAGCCTTGAACACTTTGCTTGCCTCAGGAAGCCGTCGCAAGGTGCAGATAGGAGATGCCACAGTTGTCTTTTGGACAGATGTTCCCGTGGCTGCTGAGGATTTTTTTGGTTTGGCTGTGGGCGGAAAAGAATCCGAAGACCAGAATATGACCAAGGAGATAGAACAACATTTACGAGCTGTAGTCAAAGGCCATTATCCCCACGAATTGGGGAAAAGAGATACAGCTTTCTACGTGCTTGGGCTCTCACCAAACGCAGCCCGGCTTTCAGTCCGGTTTTGGTATGTTGGGACTGTGGGCACAATGGCCGAAAATATCGGTGCTCACTACAAGGCACTTAGCCTTCAGCGCAGCTTTGAGAATGATCCTGAATATCCCCGTCCATGGTGGCTGTTAAAAGAGTTGGCTCCTCAGCGTGATTCCAGGCATATTCCACCTCTTTTGGCCGGGCAATTCGTCCGGGCTATTGTCCACAATCAGCTGTATCCAAGGACACTTTTAACCACGGTCATGGGACGTATCCGGGCCGACAAGCAGGTCAATTATTTACGAGCCTGTATTATTAAGGCGTATCTCACCAGAAATGCACGAAAGGAGATAGCTATGGGTTTGGACAAGGAAAATACTGATATTGGATATAGGCTGGGAAGACTGTTTGCCATTGTTGAATACATTCAAAATGACGCTGTCCCTGGGGCAAATGCCACGGTACGTGATCGTTTTTTTGGTGCGGCTGCTGCTACGCCCCGGCGAATCTTCCCGGTCATTTTGAAGAACGCTCAACATGGGCTAGCTAAAATCCGAAAGGAAAAACCGGGCTGGGCAGTTACTTTAGATAAATCCCTGCAGGATATTCTGGCCAGCGTGGAACCGCAAAAGGGGTTCCCAGCCACCATGCCGTTGGAGAAACAGGGCATGTTTGTCCTCGGATACTACCATCAGCGTCAGGACCTGTATACCAAACACGAAGACAAAACAGAGGAGTAAAACATGACAGCCATTCAAAACCGCTATGAATTTGTGTATCTGTTTGACGTTGAAAATGGAAACCCCAACGGAGACCCGGATGCTGGAAATATGCCCCGTATCGACCCGGAGACCGGTCATGGTCTGGTGACAGATGTGTGTCTTAAGCGTAAAGTCCGAAACTTTGTAGACATTGCCAAAAGCGATAATGAGGGCTTCAATATATATGTAGCTGAGAAGGCAGTCTTGAATCAGACCAATGAGATGGCCTACAAGGCTTTGGAATTAAAGCCTGAAAAGAAGAAATTGCCCAAGAAATGGGAAGACGCCCGAAAAGTAACACGTTGGATGTGTGATAACTTTTATGATATCCGCACATTTGGTGCGGTCATGACCACGGAAGTCAACTGCGGCCAAGTTCGTGGACCTGTACAACTCACGTTTGCTAAAAGCATTGGACCAATTGTTCCAGCTGAAGTCAGCATTACCCGGATGGCTGTTACCAATGAGCGAGACCTGGAAAAAGAGCGAACCATGGGCCGCAAGCACATCATACCCTATGCCCTGTATCGCGCTGAAGGGTATATATCCGCCCATCTGGCCGATGGAGACAAAGGGACCGGCTTTTCCGAGGCTGACCTCGATCTCCTCTGGCAGGCCCTGGAAAATATGTTTGATCATGATCATTCCGCAGCTCGGGGCAAAATGAATGCACGGGGCCTTGTAGTCTTCAAACACGATTCCAAGTTGGGCAACGCCCCGGCCCACAAGCTCTTTGATCTGGTCAAAGTAGAGAGAGCTACTGATCCCAATATCCCGGCCCGTTCTTTTTCTGACTACCAGGTCATGGTCGATGAAGCCAGTGTTCCTCAAGGAGTCACCTTGGAAAACAAGATTTAGGTTTGACCGGAGGTAGCCACGTGCCTGATGAACAAACGAATCCCCGGCTTGTACCACCGCATGGCGGTTACCAAAAACTGAAGTCCTATCAGATGTCAGAGCTCGTTTTTGATGGCACAGTTAAGTTCTGCGACCGGTTTATTGACCGGCGTTCACGCACCCATGACCAAATGGTCCAGGCTGCACGCAGCGGAAAGCAGAATATTGTGGAGGGCAGCATGGATTCAGGGACTTCCAAGAAATCTGAGCTAAAGCTTGTAGGGGTAGCCAGAGGCAGCCTGGAAGAGCTGCTTCAGGATTATCAGGATTTCTTGAGGACTCGGGGTCTCTCGCTGTGGGGAAAGGACAATCCGCTATCCAAGACTGTCCGCAAACTGTGCTACAAGAAAGATAGGTCCTATGCGACATATAAGACCTATATCGAAAATGCCCCGCCCGAGGTTGCGGCCAATACCATGATCTGCCTTATCCACCAGACCAACTTCCTCCTGGACCAGCAGCTGCGAGCTCTGGAAAAAGAGTTCCTGGAGGAAGGCGGATTCACGGAACGGCTCTACAGAACAAGGACACGGGCGCGATCCAAGGGGAAAGGCAAATGATGGGTGAAGAAGCCGAGATTCTGCCCCTCTCTGCCTTGCAGCATTTCCTGTATTGCCCTCGGCAGTGCGCTCTTATCCATATTGAAAAAGTATGGGAGGAGAACCGGTTTACTGCTGAAGGCCGGATACTGCACACCAGGGTGGATTCCGGGGATTCAGGAAAACGTGGCCAGGTATCTGAAGACAGAGCAGTTCCGATCCGCAGCCAACGCCTCGGTCTGTATGGGGTTGCGGATGTGCTGGAGATGCGGCCCGGCCCAGACGGGAAAAGTATTCCTTTTCCAGTGGAATACAAACGGGGCAGCCCGAAGATTGAGCCCTGGGACAGGGCTCAGCTCTGCGCCCAAGCCATATGTATGGAAGAGATGCTTGATGTGGAGATTCCGGAAGGGGCTATCTTTTATGGTACTCCTCGCCGACGGGAGAAGGTTGTTTTTAATCAGGAACTTCGGGAGCTTGTCCAGATAAACTGTCAGCAAATGCATGAGCTGATGAAGAATGGGGTTACCCCGCAGGCTGAATATGGACAAAGGTGTCGAGGATGCTCGCTGGTCCGGGCGTGCATGCCGAAACTGGGCAAGAAGCAAAAGGTGGAAACTTATCTCTTGAAAGGATTACAGGAGTGAAGAAGCTGCTGAATACCCTGTATATCACATCCCAGGGCAGCTATCTGTCCAAGGATGGTGAGTGTGTTGTGGTCAAGTCGGCTGAAGGACAGAAAAAACGCTTTCCGGTGCATGTCCTGGACGGTGTGGTCTGCTTTGGCAATGTCCTGTGCAGCCCATTTCTCATGGGCCATTGCGCTGAAAAAGGATTGTCACTCTCATTTCTGACCGAGAGGGGCCGCTACCTGGCAGCAGTCCACGGACCGCAAAGCGGAAACGTCCTCTTGCGGCGTGAGCAGTACCGCCAGGCTGATGATCCTGATGCTGCGGCCCGGGTTGCCCGAGGTGTTGTGGCTGGCAAAGTGGCCAATTCCAGGGCTGTTCTCAGGCGGTGCCTGCGGGATTATTCGGATCGAGTGGATGTTGAAAGGGTGCAGGGAGCCGTTGGTGTTTTAGATGGTTGTGCCCGTCGCTTGCGGTCTCCGGTTAGTCTTGACGAAATTCGCGGTTTGGAAGGATTGGCTGCAAATACCTACTTCGGCGTATTTGATGAATTGGTGTTGAGCAAAGAACAGGCCTTTGGTTTCAATGGTCGGGTTCGCAGGCCGCCCTTGGACAATGTCAATTGCTTGCTGTCTTTTGTATACACCCTTTTGGCACATGATGTGCGTTCAGCACTGGAAGCCGTCGGGTTGGATCCTCAAGTCGGCTTTCTGCATCGTGATCGACCGGGCAGGCCTGGTCTCGCCCTGGACATGATGGAAGAGTTCCGCTCCTTTTTGGCTGATCGCTTGGTGCTTTCCCTCATCAATCGAGGCGAAGTCGAAACCAAAGGATTCACGAAAAAAGAAAGCGGAGCTGTATTCATGGATGATAACACCCGCAAAACTGTGCTCACAGCCTGGCAAAAACGAAAAACAGACGAAGTAACGCATCCTTTTTTAAGTGAAAAGATTCCCCTTGGCCTAGCATTTCATGTTCAGGCCCGGCTATTGGCTCGTTACCTGCGGAAAGATCTTGAAGGCTATCCACCATTTTTCTGGAAGTGATGTATGATGGTACTTGTCAGCTATGATGTAAGCTTTGAGGATCCAAATGGAAAACACCGACTACGTAAGATTTCCAAAATATGTGAAAATTACGGCCAGCGTGTCCAGTATTCTGTTTTTGAATGCGTTGTGGATCCAGCTCAGTGGACGGCATTTCGACATCACTTGATGCAGGTATATGATGAAGAAAAAGACAGTCTACGATTCTATTTTCTGGGCAAAAATTGGCAACGCCGAGTTGAGCACCATGGAGTCGGAGTTGCATATGACCCGGAAAATGATGCCTTGATTCTATAAGCGCGAACCCCAAGTTGTCGACCTTTCCTTGGGATGTTCGCGGAATATTATTATTCAAGTATTACGATTAGTTAAAATTGTGGGTTTATGTTGTCAGGCAATAAAGTAAATCAAAAGCGGGAGGTCCGCGGAAACAGTGTTATAAAGCATTGCGGCCTCTGGCTTCAGGAGGCGGCTGTCGCCCCCCGCGCGGGGGCGTGGATTGAAACCTGTCCACCATCAAGCAGGACATCGAGGACGGCGGTCGCCCCCCGCGCGGGGGCGTGGATTGAAACCCTCGTATTGGAGACAATGGCATTGAAAACATGGGTCGCCCCCCGCGCGGGGGCGTGGATTGAAACATATTGATGCACAAGGCAATGCTTTGTGTCCTGAGTCGCCCCCCGCGCGGGGGCGTGGATTGAAACTT